>JAQYVQ010000330.1 GCA_030145435.1 Syntrophobacteria bacterium
TGCTCGATTCAGGGGCCGACCTCAGGGCGATCCAGGAGTTGCTCGGGCATGCGAGCCTGGCCACCACGCAGAGATACACACATCTCAGCCTGGATCGGATCATGGAAGTGTACGATCGCGTCCACCCGAGGGCCAAACGGCAAAGATAGAGGACAAAGGGTAAAGGTGAGAGAATGACGTTTCACGCGACAACCATACTCGGGGTCCGGTGTAGAGGAGGCGTTGCCATCGGTGGCGACGGTCAGGTGACGCTGAACAATGTGGTCATGAAGGCCCAGGCGAGGAAGATACGCACCATGCAGGACGGAAGGATCCTGTCCGGGTTCTCCGGTGCTGCGGCGGATGCCTTCGCCCTCTACGAGAAGTTCGAGGGCAAGCTGGAACAGTACCGGGGAAATCTTACAAGGGCAGCGGTGGAGCTTGCCAAGGACTGGCGAACGGACAAGGTGCTTCGCAGACTGGAGGCTCTGCTGATCGTCATGGACAAGGAACGCTCCTTGATCATCTCCGGTACAGGGGATGTGATTGAACCGGATGACGGCGTGGTCGCCATCGGGAGTGGAGGCTCTTATGCGCTCGCTGCGGCTCGCGCGTTGGTGGCCCACACCTCGCTCTCTGCAAGACAGGTCGTAGAAGAGGCCCTGGGAATCGCCGCGCATATTTGTATCTACACGAATCAGGAAATAGAGGTCCAAGAGCTCTGAGCAGGTTAAAGGGAAAAGGTCAAAGGAGAAAGTCCCGTTGAATAGCTCTTCAATACTTGATCCATCCCTTTTGCCTTTTACCTTTCACCTTTCGCCTCTGGGGGAATAGGAAGGGTACGGGTGGTCATGCAGCCATACACGCCGAAGCAGATCGTCCAGGCGCTGGACAAGTACGTCATCGGTCAGCACGAGGCCAAGAAGGCCGTGGCCATTGCCCTGCGGAATCGCTGGAGACGGCAGCAGGTCCCGGTGGAACTCCAGGATGAGATTGCCCCGAAGAACATCATCATGATCGGCCCGACCGGGGTGGGCAAGACCGAGATCGCCCGGCGGCTCGCGAAACTTTCGCAGGCGCCTTTCCTCAAGGTAGAGGCCTCGAAGTACACCGAAGTCGGCTATGTGGGGCGTGACGTGGAGAGCATGATTCGGGACCTCACCGAATTGGCTGTCAACATGATCAAGCAGGAAGAGAAGCAGAGCGTCCAGCAGAGGGCGCAGGAAGTGGCGGAGGAAAGGCTGCTCGATCTGCTGCTTCCTCCTGCTCCCGGCCGGGCCGACGAGGAGCCGCTCAGGCCTTCCGACGAGGCGGGCGAGGGCCCGGTGGCGACCGAAGGCCGCAAGGACACCCGGGAAAAGATCCGGCGATTCCTGAAAGAAGGACGGCTCGACGAGAGGTTCGTGGAGCTGGAGGTGGCGGACCAGAAGATTCCGGTCGTGGAGATCTTCTCCGGCAGCGGGATGGAGGAGATGGATGTCCAGATCAAGGACATGTTCGGCAACCTCTTCCCGAAGAAGCGGAAGCGACGAAAAGTGAAGGTCCCGGAGGCGATGGAGATCCTCGTGCAGGAAGAGGCGCAGAGGCTCATCGATATGGACCGGGTGGTCAAGGATGCCCTGGATCGGGTCCAGCATTCGGGCATCATCTTCCTCGACGAGCTCGACAAGGTGGCGGGTCGGGAGCATGCCCACGGGCCGGATGTTTCCCGGGAGGGTGTCCAGCGGGATCTGTTGCCGATCGTGGAGGGCTCCAATGTGAACACGAAATACGGGATGGTCCGCACGGATCACATCCTGTTCATCGCCGCGGGCGCGTTCCACGTGACGAAGCCGTCGGACCTAATCCCGGAGCTGCAGGGACGTTTCCCGATACGTGTGGAGTTGAATTCACTCACGGCGGACGACTTCGTCCGGATCCTCACCGAACCGGAGAACGCCCTGGTCCTCCAGTATGTGGAGATGATGAAGACGGAGGGCGTGGAGCTGGAAATCGACCTGATGGCCATCCGCAGGATCGCGGACCTCTCCCAGGAGGTGAATTCCAGGACGGAAGACATCGGTGCACGCAGGCTGTACACGGTGATGGAAAGGCTCCTGGAAGACATATCCTTCGAGGCCCCGGAGAGGAGCGGAGAGAGAATCGTCATCGATGCAGCCTACGTGGACGGAAAGCTCGACGAGTTGGTCAAGGATCAAGACCTGAGCCGCTATATCCTTTAATCGTATTAACTCTGATCCCTGAAAGAAGGATGGAACATGGAGCGCTACCTGGACAAGGCCAAGGTCCTTACGGAGGCGTTGCCCTATATCCAGCGGTTTCACGGAAAGACCATCGTGATCAAGTACGGTGGGAGCGCCATGCAGGAGGAGGGGCTTCGGCAGCATTTCGCTCAGGATATCGTCTTGATGAAGTTCGTGGGCCTCCGTCCGGTCGTCGTCCACGGAGGCGGGCCGCAGATCGGGGCGATCCTGAAGCGACTCGGGAAGGACACGCGTTTTATCCGCGGCATGCGGGTCACCGATGCGGAGACCATGGAGGTCGTGGAGATGGTCCTTTCCGGAAAGCTGAACAAGGACCTCGTACAGCTGATCAATTCACATGGAGGCCGTGCCATCGGGCTGAGTGGAAAGGACGGCAATCTGATCGAGGCCCGCAAGATGGTCCTGGAAGAGGGGGAGGGGGCAGGGGAGGACCTGGGGTTCGTGGGAGAGGTGGCGAGCGTGAATGCCGGGATCATCAAAGACATGGACCGGGGCATGTATGTACCCGTGGTTGCCCCCATCGGTGTAGGGAAGGATGGACAGACCTACAACATCAACGCGGATCTGGTGGCCAGCCGCCTGGCGGTCGCCCTCGGGGCGGACAAGCTCATCCTCCTTACCGATGTGACCGGGATCCTGGGCGGTTCGGGCGAGCTTCTGTCGTCGATCCCGCTCAGCGAGCTCGAAGGCCTGCTCACCCGGGAGGAAGTCACGGGGGGGATGATCCCGAAGGTCCGCTGCTGTTCCGAGGCGGTGAGCCAGGGTGTGCGAAAGGCCCACATCATAGACGGCAGGGTGGAGCACTCGGTCCTTCTCGAAGTCTTTACCGACGGGGGGGTCGGCACCGAGATCTACGCGGATTGAAGCGAGCGAGTCGCTGAAAGCCAAGAAACGATATCGAGGACCGTGGGCAAGGCCGGGCACGGGCACGCACACGGGCACGAAAGAAACTTGAGGGGAAGGACCCCCTCGGGCATCGGCAAGGGAGCATCGGGCAATGGCGGGCGTGCGCAAAGGCGGGTGGGAGAGCAACGAAGAGGTGGTTCGTCTTACGGATCGCTACGTGATGAAGACGTACGGACGTTTCCCGATTGCACCGGTAAGGGGTGAGGGATGCCGGCTCTGGGACGCCGATGGAAGGGAATACCTCGACTTCGTGGCGGGGCTTGCCGTGTGCAATCTGGGGCACTGTCCTCCCAGGGTGGTCCGGGCGATCCGGGAGCAGGCCGGGACGCTTCTTCATGTCTCGAACCTGTACCATATTCCATGGCAGTCCGCCTTGGCGCAGAAGATCGTCGAAAACTCCTTCGGAGACCGGGTCTTCTTCTGCAACAGCGGGGCCGAGGCCAACGAGGCGGCGATCAAGCTCGTTCGGCGCTACGAGCACGAAATCCGCAAAGGGGATCGATTTGAGATTCTCACCATGGAAAACTCCTTCCACGGAAGAACCTTGACCACCGTGGCAGCGACAGGGCAGGAGAAGATCAAGAAGGGGTTCGATCCACTCGCGCCCGGATTCCGGCACGTGCCTTTCAGTGACCCGGATCGCCTGCTCGCGGCGATCGGCGATGAGACGTGCGCGATCCTCGTCGAGCCGATTCAGGGAGAAGGGGGGATTATCTGCCCTGCGGATGATTATCTGCCCTTCCTGCGTTCTGTGTGTGACGACAGGGAGTTGCTGCTCGTTTTCGACGAGGTGCAGGTGGGCATCGGACGAACCGGCACCCTGTTTGCCCATGAATCCTTCGGCGTCGTGCCGGACATCATGACCCTGGCAAAAGGGCTCGGAGGAGGGGTCGCGATCGGTGCAGCGGTGGCCTCGGAGCGTGTCGCCGCCGCGTTTGTACCGGGTTCGCATGCTTCCACCTTCGGGGGAAACCCGCTGGCCACGGCGGCAGGCCTCGCTGCCCTGGAGACCATCCTCGAGGAAGGCGTCCTGGAGAACTGCCGGAAGGTCGGCGGTCATCTCCGGGAGGGGCTCGAAAGGCTGGCACTTCGCCATCCCGGCCTGGTCAGGGAAGTCAGGGGCCGGGGGCTTCTGCTGGCCATGGACCTGACGGTTGCGGGGGGACCGATCGTGGAGAGCTGCATGCACCAGGGCCTGCTCATCAATTGCACGGCAAATACCGTCCTGCGTTTTCTTCCGCCCCTGATCGTTACGACGGCGGAGGTGGACGAGATGCTGAAAACCCTGGAGAGAGCCCTTGCCGCGACTTCGGAGGAGGGGGGGAACGGTTCATGATAAAGCATTTTCTCAGCCTGGCCGACTTTGGCCAGGCTGACCTGCGCCGCTACCTGGAAAGGGCGATCAAGCTCAAGGCAGACACCCTTGCGGGAAAGCGGAACAGATCTCTGGAGGGGAAAATCCTCGGGCTGGTCTTTGAGAAGGCCTCGTTGAGGACCCGCGTGACCTTTGAAGTGGGCATGCGGCAGCTCGGGGGGGATTCGATCTACCTGAGTGCCCAGGAAGTGCAGCTCGGCGTGAGGGAGTCGGTCGCGGATGTGGCCCGGAACCTGGAAAGATGGATCGACGGCATCGTGCTGAGGACCTTCCGCCACGAGGTGGCCGAGGAACTGGCACGCTATTCCTCGATACCGGTGATCAACGGGCTTACCGATCTGGTTCACCCCTGCCAGGTTTTCTCGGACATGCTGACGGTGCTCGAGAAGAGAGGACGACTGGAAGGGGTGCGGGTAGGCTACGTGGGGGACGGCAATAACCTGGCCAACTCGTGGCTCCTGGGCGCAGCCATCATGGGGATGGAGTTGACCGTTGCCTGTCCCAAGGGATATGAGCCGGACAAGGGCGTACTGCGGGAGGCCAAGAAGAGGGCAAAGGAGACCGGCGCAAAGCTCACGATCACCCATGTTCCGGAGAAGGCGGCACGGAACGCGGATGTACTCTACACGGACGTCTGGACCTCCATGGGCAAGGAGAAGGAAGGGGCTCGGCGAAGAGTCGCTTTCAAGGGCTTTCAGGTGAACGGGGCCCTCGTGGATGCTGCCGGGAAGGACGTGCTGGTCATGCACTGCCTGCCCGCGCACCGTGGAGAAGAAATCACGGATGAAGTACTGGACGGTCCGAATTCGATCGTTTTCGATCAGGCGGAGAACCGGCTTCACGCACAGAAGGTCCTGCTCGAGGCCTTGCTGGGCGGCCGAAAGAAGAAGCAATCGACAAGAGGGAAGTGATGAAAAAGGTAGTGCTGGCTTACTCTGGGGGATTGGACACCTCGGTCATCTTGAAGTGGATCAAGGAAACCTACGGGTGTGAGATGATCGCTTACGTCGCGGATCTCGGCCAGAAAGAGGACCTGGAAGAGATCCGTGTCAGGGCCCGCGAGACGGGTGCGAGCCAGGTCGTTGTCGAGGACGTGCGGGAGGAGTTCGTGACGGAGTACGTGTTTCCCGCACTCCGGGCGAATGCGGTCTATGAGGGGACCTATCTGATGGGAACGAGCCTGGCCAGGCCCCTGATCGCCCGTCGTCAACTGGCCGTTGCACACCGGGAAGGGGCCGAAGCCGTGGCGCACGGTGCCACGGGAAAGGGAAACGATCAGGTGCGATTCGAGCTTACCTACCTTGCTCTGGATCCGCACATCAAGGTGGTGGCCCCCTGGAGGGAATGGGATTTCCGGTCACGCAAGGATCTGATCGACTATGCCCGCGAGAAGGACATAAAGGTCACCGTCACGGCGGAGAAGCCTTACAGCGTAGACGCGAATCTTCTTCATACGAGCTACGAGGGAGGGGTGCTCGAAGACCCCTGGGCCGAGCCTCCGGATGACATGTTTCTGACAACCGTGTCCCCGGAGCAGGCACCGGATCGTCCTCTGGTGATCGAGGTCGATTTCGAGAAGGGGAATCCGGTCGCTGTGGACGGAGAGTCGATGTCACCCGCAAGCCTGTTGGAGCATCTGAATCGCATCGGAGGAGAGAACGGGATCGGCAGGGTGGATATGGTTGAAAACCGTTTCGTGGGAATGAAATCGCGGGGCGTGTACGAGACGCCGGGCGGAACGATTCTGCACGTGGCGCACCGGGCCGTGGAATCGATCACCATGGACCGGGAGGTGATGTTCCTCCGTGACAGCCTCATCCCTGAATACGCACGACGGGTCTACAACGGCTTCTGGTTCTCGCCTGAAATGGAAGTGCTGCAGGGGATGATCGACCAAACCCAGGGGGAAGTCAGCGGAAGGGCGCGGCTGAAACTCTACAAGGGGAATGTGACGGTCCTGGGGAGGCGATCGGCCGAGAGCATGTACCGAGAGGATTTTGCGACCTTCGAAGAGGACGAGGTTTACAGCCAGAAGGACGCCGAGGGCTTCATTCGTCTGCAGGCCTTGCGCTTGAGGATTCGGAACCTGGTGCAGAGACGAAAGAGGGAACCGTGAAAAAGCGAGAAAAGCGAGAACCGAAGAAGAACCCGGGCGGCCAGCCGAAGAAGGCCTGGGCCGGCCGTTTCCGGCAGGAGACGGCGCCCGAGGTGGAGAGGTTCACCGAGTCGATCTCCTTCGATCAGAGGCTGTACCGGCAAGATATCCTGGGAAGCATTGCCCACGCGAGGATGCTTGCCCATCAGGGGATTCTCCCTGCCGGGGATGCGAAGCGCATCGAGAAAGGGCTGAGAGAAATCGCCGGGGAGATCCAGGCGGGAAGGTTCCGGTTTTCTTCGCAACTCGAAGACATCCACATGAATATCGAGGCGCGGCTCATTGAGAAGATCGGTGATGTGGGAGGGAAGCTCCACACCGCGCGCAGCCGGAACGATCAGGTGGCTCTCGACATGCGTCTGTACCTGAGGGAGGTCATCGATGAAATCCGGGGGCAGATCCTTCGGTTGCACGAGGTCATCCTCGATCGGGCAGAGGAGACGATGGAGGTTCTCTTGCCCGGGTACACGCACCTCCAGAAGGCCCAACCGGTTCGGTTGGCCCATCACCTGATGGCCTACTATCAGATGTTCTCCCGTGACGGTGAGCGCCTTTCCCAGCTACGGGACCGCGTGGACGTGATGCCCCTGGGCGCCGGGGCCATCGCCGGTTCCGGCTATCCTGTGGATCCGTCCTTCGTGGCAGAGTTGTTGGGGTTCTCGAGGACGGCCCCCAACAGCATGGACGCGGTCAGTGACAGGGATTTTGCGATCGAGTTCTGCTTTGCGGCATCGGTGATCCTCCTCCACCTGAGCCGATGGTCGGAGGAGTTGATCTTGTGGTCGTCCGAGGCCTTCGGGTTTGTGGAGTTGGCCGATGCCTACTGCACGGGCTCGAGCATGATGCCGCAGAAGAAGAATCCCGACGTGCTCGAGCTGATCAGGGGAAAGACAGGCAGCGTTTACGGAGATCTCCAGGCCCTGCTCGTCTTGATGAAGGGCCTCCCCCTGACCTATCAGCGGGACATGCAGGAGGACAAGGTGCCGCTGTTCCACGCGGTGGACACTGTTAGTGCGTGCCTCTCGGTCTTCTGCGTGTTGCTGGAATCGGTGCATTTTCAGGCGGATCGGATGCGCCGGGAGGTGGAACAGGGCTTTCTGAATGCCACCGACCTGGCCGACCATCTCGTCCGGCAGGGGATGCCCTTCCGAAAGGCCCACGCGGTCGCGGGCCGGGCGGTGCGGTACTGCCTCGACCAGGGCAAGAAGCTGGAGGATCTGACACGGCCGGAATGGAAGGCCCTCGCCCCTGAGGTGGGACCCGACGTGAAGAAGATTCTGGGGATTGAGCAGGTTGTCGAGGCGCGGGACATCCCCGGAGGCACTGCACGAAGGCAGGTTCGGAAGCAGCTTCGTCAGGCCAGGGGAGAGGTCGAGAAGCGGCGGAGTCGGCTTGTGAAGGACCAAATGAAGCCCGCACAGCTTTCTCTTTGAAGCGAAGCGCTGCAGTCTAGAATCCGAAATCCGAATACCGAAATTCGAAACAAATGCGAATATGGAATGACCAAAACCCGAAAGGTATGTAGGGCATTGGAGCATTCGACTATTATAATTGTTTCGTACCGCGAGTTTCGTGCTTCTAATTTAGGGATGAAGAATGGGTAGGTCTTGGGTCTGTTGGGTGCTGGCGGTTGGAATTGGGACTGCTTCGCTTTTCCTTTTTGCGTCCTGCGGGATAAAAGCGCCTCCCCAGCCGCGAGAGCTCGTGGTCCCGGCCCCGGTCGATGATGTGGCCGTTGCGATCGTTCCGGATGGCCTCGAGATCACGTTTACCCTGCCCTCCAAGAGCCTCGACGGGTCTCCACTGGAGGTGATCGCCGGCTACCGCATCTTGCGTGAGGGGCCGGATGGAAAGGATGTGCGGGAGGACGTCCGGTTTTCCGTTTCAGAGATGAGACAGAGGACTGGGAAGCGGGTCGCCTTCCTGGACGACCCCCCTCAGCAGGCGGGCACGTACCGGTATTGCGTTATTCCTGTGGATGTCTATGGGAGTCATCCATCGAGACGACAGACGGGGGAGCTTTGCTGGGAGGGTTTCCTGTCCGATGAGGGGTTCCTGTCGGATGAGGGGTTCCTGTCGGATGAAGGGCCGCCACCCTGAGCGCATCTGAAGGAGGGGAAGAGACTAGATGCATCACTTTGCTTACAGGGACGGTCGGCTCTTCGCCGAGGGGATTCCCCTGGAGAAGATCGCCCAGGAGGTGGGCACCCCTTTCTACTGCTACAGTCACGCGACCCTCGAACGACATTTCCAGGCCTTCGAAGCGTCCCTGGGAAGTGTGCCCCACCTGGTCTGTTTTTCAGTGAAATCGAACTCCAACCTGGCTGTACTGAGTGTCTTCCTGAATCAGGGGGCAGGGTTGGATGTTGTTTCGGGAGGAGAGCTGTACCGGGCCATGAAGGCCGGGGCGGACCCGAAGAAGATCGTGTTCGCCGGCGTGGGCAAGACCGTTCGAGAGATGGAGGAGGCCTTGAGAGCGGAGATCCTTCTGTTCAATGTGGAGTCGGAACAGGAGCTTCTTGCTCTGGACCGGGTGGCAGGGTTGGGTGGCATGAAAGCGCCCGTGGCCCTTCGGATCAACCCGGACATCAATCCGCAGACCCACCCGTACATATCGACCGGTTTGAAGCAGAACAAGTTCGGGATCCCCTTCGACAGATCCCTTGATGTATACAGACAGGCCAAGGCGCTGAAATACATCGACCCCATCGGCGTCCATTGCCACATCGGTAGCCAGATCCTCGAGGTTCAGCCCTTCGTAGATACCCTGGGGCGCATCAAGGCTCTCGTGAAGAAGTTGCGGGAAGAGTCGATTGCCGTCCAGTATCTCGACTTGGGTGGGGGCCTGGGGATCACGTACGAGGATGAGGTCGCCCCTCCACCGAGCGAATACGCCGAGGCCCTGCTGGGTGAGTTGGGTGACCTCGACTGTACGCTGATCTTCGAACCCGGCCGTGTCCTCGTGGGCAATGCCGGGATCATGGTGACCCGGGTGCTCTACATAAAACGTGGCCCGGAGAAGAGCTTCATCGTCGTGGACGCGGGGATGAACGATTGCATTCGGCCGAGCCTCTATGGTGCTTACCAGGCGGTGTGGCCCGTGGCACAGAGGGAGGGGGAGAAGATCTCCGGCGATGTGGTGGGACCCATCTGCGAAAGCGGGGACTTCCTGGCCAAGGATCGGCTCCTGCCGCCCCTCGAACCGGGCGACCTGGTCGCGGTGATGAGCGCCGGGGCCTACGGCTTCACGATGGCCTCGAACTACAATTCGAGGCCTCGTGCTGCGGAAGTCCTCGTCAAGGGGACCGAACAGTGGGTTGTCCGGGATCGCGAAACCTACGAAGATATCGTCCAGGGAGAATCCGTTCCCGAGGCCTTGTCCGGGGCAGACTCCGGCGATGGGAGGTAGTCGTGCCGGGAATACCCTTCTCCAAACTCAGCGGGTCGGGCAATGACTTCATCCTGATCGACAACCGCGGGGGCATTGTCTCGACAGAGGATCTTCCCCGGCTTGCCCGAACGCTGTGTCGACGGAAGTTCTCCGTGGGCGCGGACGGCCTGATCGCTATCGAGGACACCGAAACGGCCGATTTCCGCTGGCAGTTCTTAAACGCGGACGGGAGCTCTGCCGAGATGTGCGGAAATGGGGGCCGATGTGCGGCCCGGTTTGCTGTGGTGAAAGGGATCGCCGGAGCACGGCACTGCTTCGAGACGCTTGCCGGGCCGATACGGGCCGAGGTGAAGGACAAGCGGGTCAAGCTGGAGTTGGTCCCGCCCGCGGATCTTCGCCTGGCGGTCGACATTTCCCTCCCGGCGGGCGTTCGGCGAGGTGCCTCGGTCAACACGGGGGTTCCCCATGTCGTCCTTTCGGAGGAGGATCTGGAAGCCGTGGATGTGAAGGTCCTGGGCCGGGAGATCCGGAGCCATTCCCTGTTTTCCCCCGCCGGAACGAATGCAAATTTCATCTCCAAGACCGGGGAGTCGAGCCTCTCCGTCAGGACCTACGAGCGTGGCGTGGAGGACGAAACCATGGCCTGCGGGACGGGTGCCGTGGCAAGCGCATTGATCGGAGCCTGCTGGTGGGGGCTTGCCTCCCCCGTGCAGGTCCGGACCACGGGGGGGGAGATCCTGGAGATCTATTTTTCGCGGCAGGGGGAGCGTTTCGAAGACGTGTTTCTCGAGGGCGACACCGTCTGGGTCTACGACGCTCACTGCGTGGACGAGATGGGTTAGCCCGAATATTACACGAAGCCAGGAGGACGGACATGGCGAAGAAGGTTTTGGTCAACGCGTGTGCCGGCAAAATGGGAAGGAGGATCCTTGCTCTCCTCCTCGAAGATGCCGACCTCGAACTCGCCGGGGTGCGGGAGGCGGTGGGCCACCCGGCCCTGGGTACGGACGCGGGCCAACTCGTGGGCAAGGGCGATCTCGGGGTGCCGGTCGTTGCCGCAGGGGAAGAGCTGCCCCAGGACGTGGATGTGGCGATCGATTTCAGTGCGCCGCCGGCAACCCTGGAACTCGCGAAGGCGTTGGGCCCGAAGAACATACCGATGGTGAGCGGCACCACAGGCTTCACCGATCCGGAGCTCGGCGAGCTTTCCGAACGCCTGCAGGGAGTCGCTTTCGTCCTGGCCCCGAACATGAGCGTGGGCGTGAACGTCCTTTTCAAGCTTGCCCACGACGTGACTCGCATCCTGGGGGAGGATTTTGATATCGAGATCGTGGAAGCGCACCATCGCTTCAAAGCGGACGCCCCGAGCGGAACGGCGCTTCGGCTGGGAGAGGAGGTGGCCCGCGCCCGGGAAGTTGCATTGTCCGAGAAGGCCTGCTACGGAAGGGAGGGACGATGCGGTGCCCGGAGTTCCGGCGAGGTGGGGATCCTGGCGGTTCGCGCCGGAGACATCGTGGGCGAACACACGGTGCTCTTCGGGGGGCTGGGGGAACGAATCGAGCTGGTGCACAAGGCCCATACGCGGGACAACTTTGCCATGGGGGCCTTGCGGGCCGCCAAATGGGTCACGGGCCAACCGGCCGGCAAGTACGACATGATGGATGTCCTGGGGCTTCGGTAGTCCAAGAACGGGACCTGGGTGCCCGAGGGAGATCGTCTGAGGGCATCCGAAGCAAAGGAGCGAGCCCATGAACCAGAGGTCCAGACAGAGAGCGCGGGCGATCGTAAAGATGTTGGTCCCCGAAGACTACGATCGACTCCAGAGCATCAAGATCAATGACCTGGGGTTTGGATACGATCCGTTCGGCCTGGAGATGGAATCGGTCATGCTCGCCTTTGCCGTGGCCAAGTTCGTCTACACGAACTGGTTTCGGGTGGAGAGCCACGGGGTGGAGAACGTGCCCGTCAAAGGGCCCGTCCTGATCACGCCGAACCACAGCGGGGTGCTACCCATCGACGGGGCCATGATCGGGGTGGATCTGGCGAAGAAGATGGAGACACCGCGGGTCATGCGGGGCGTTGTCGACAACTTTGCGGGCTTCCTCCCCTTCGTGAACACCCTCTTCTACCGCTGGGGGCAGATCATCGGGGCACGACGGAACTTCGAGGAACTTCTCAGGCAGGGGGAGATGGTCGTCGTTTTTCCGGAGGGACACAAGGGGACGGGGAAGCCCTACAGAGAACGGTACAAATTGACGCGCTTCAACGTGGGCTTCATGGAGTTGAGCCTGCTCAACAAGACACCGATCGTTCCGGCGGCGGTCATCGGGGCGGAGGAACAGTATCCTTACATGTTGGATCTGAAACCGCTGGCCCGGCTGTTGAATTTCCCCTACATGCCGGTCACGCCGATGATGCTCTTGCTCGGCCCCCTGGGCATTGTCCCGCTGCCCACCAAGTACGCCATCTACTACGGGGAGCCCTTGCACTTCTACCGTGATTATCCCCCCGAGACGGTGAAGGACCCGGAGACGATCTACGGGTTGGTCGATACGGTCAAGACACACGTTCAGGAGCTCATCGACCAGGGGCTTCGTGAACGGAAGGGGGTTTTTGGTTTCTCCCTCTCGTCCTTGGATGCCCTTTTGGGTGGGGCAGGCGAGACGGTCCCCCCGGAGGAACGAAGGCAAATACAGGAGAAGGCAGGGTCCTGAAGGCTCGCCCCTCGTCTGGAGTTGTAAATCTCTGCCGGAGGAAACAGAATGGTCAAGAAGAAAAAAAAGACGGTGAAGAAAAGAGTCACAGTCAAGAAGAAAGAGGGCCCGGTGGCAAAGAAGGTCGAGACGACGAGCCGAAAGAAGAATGTCCTGATCACCGGGGTCACCGGGACCGTGGGCAGCCGTCTGGCAGAGGCCCTCTACTACGACAAGAACGTGGGGGTCATCTTTGGCGTGGCCCTGGGGGCCAAGCCTTACTATTTCAATCAGTTCGACACAAAACGTTTTCGATACAAGAACCTGAACATCCTGAAACAGAGGGATCTTACGAATCTTTTCCTGGCGAGCGATTTCAAGGAGGCGAAGATCAACACCGTGGTCCATCTCGCCTTCCTGAACCGGGTTGTATCCGCCTCGAAGGAGAAGAAGACGTTCAACACGCTCAACGTGGAGGGGACCCGCGACCTGTTGGAGAAATGCATCGAGAGCGGCAGTGTGACGAAGTTCATCTTCAAATCGAGTGACGTGGTCTACAAGATCCGTCCCCACAACCCGATCTATCTCGACGAGAACGCGGACTTGAACTTCGACACGGATGTGGACCCCTGGATCAAGGACCGTGTGGACGCCGACATGATCTGCCAGTCAAAGCTCGACAACCGCAAGACAAACATCGTCATCCTGCGATTCTCGAACATCATCGGGCGCATGGTGAGCAGCCAGATGAACGCCTTCTTCGATTCCCCGCTGAACTTCAGGGCCCTGGGGTTCAATCCGCTGATCAACCTCATCCACATGGAGGACGTGATCCAGGCGATTCACTTGGCGATCAAGAAGAACGTGAAGGGCATTTTCAATATCGCCGGCGCCGACACGGCCCCGATCTCCACCTTTGCGGAAATCAACCGGTCCCGGATGGTTTCCCTGCCGGAGCCCCTGCTGGGGCCCTCCAACGCCCTGTTGCGGATGATGGGACTGACGCGCTACTACTACTCCGTTGATCAGGACAGGTTGAAGTACAGCCTGCTGCTCGATACGGGGAAGGCGCAGAAGACCCTCGGGTTCCGACCGAGGAGTCACGTCTACTTCGAACGCGGCGTCGCCTGAGCGACTCCGCCGCTGCCCTTTGACCTCTAGGCGGTGGCTGTGGGTGGGGTGGCTTTGGTGGGGCTGCCGAAGTCAAGAAAATCCACGGTGGTTTCCGACACCTCGAGCGCAAGCTCCTTGCGATATCCCTCGGCGTCTCCACCGATCTGCAATGGCATGGTTTCCGAAAAGGTGAAGTGCACCTTCTCCACAAGAAAATCTATAAAATTCGGGCTCTTGTAAGTTCCCTGCCAGATCGCGGGCACGTGGGAGAGCAGCTCTGTCACCCCGGCCTTGACGACGCGAACCTGCATGAACCCGGGCATTTTCATCGCGTAGGGGAAGGCCTTGAGGCCGTAACCGTAATAAGGGGTCGTCGCCGCGCCGATGGCATGACAGGGCCCCTGATAGAAGACATCTCCTGGTGCACAGGAAATCGCCTCCAGGGTTCCATCCGACCCGATTCGATACACCTTCGGTCCCAGGCTTCGGACCGTCGCCTCGGCCCGACTGCGGGCCTTGAGGACCTTCGGGATCGTACGAAACGCGATGGCCGCGAAGTATCCGATGAGATTCTGTAAGAGACGGGAGAGGAGGCGTGTCCTGCACTGCTCTTTGATCCAGGAATAGTCGTTCAGAATTTGGGCGTCCCAGCCGAGGCCGCAAAACGTGAAGCACCGGTCCTCGGTTTCGATCAGGTTGATCCGCTGGGTCTCGAACTCCTCCCCTTGCGCGAGCCGCCGGAGAGGCTTCAAGCCGCCCTTGCTTCCCAGGATCGGCGCAAGGCTGTTGCCCGTGCCGAGCTTGAGGATTCCGAGTTCGGGCAGAGAGAGTCGCGACAGCCCTTCCCGTGCATTGTGTCCCATCTCGTGGAGGCGAGCGTTCTTCTCTTCCAGGTATTGCTTTGCCGCGCTCAGGACATGGACGAGCGTGCCGTCCCCGCCGCCGCAGATAATTCTGCGATAGCCGCGGTCGAGCACCTCTTTGATGATCTGGTAGCCCTCTTCCTGGGTCCGGCTCGTGTAGAGGGCGATCCGGGGGGCAGCACGCCGGGCGGATCGGAGTACGCTTCGCGTCACCCGGTGGGCGTTCTCGTTCAGAATGATCGCGAATTCCTTCGGCTTCTTCCGGTCCATGATCGGATATCATAGATTCCCGAGGGAATGTTTACAAGGTGTCTTGAAGGCCCTCTCCCATCTTGAAAGTGGGTCGCTTTTCGGGTAAACTCGAAAATTCCCGCTCTTCGCGTTTCCAGGTCCCTAGTGGCCTGGAATCCCGAAACATTATGGACCGTCCTCCCAGTCTTTGCCCGTGGAGAAACGAGATGAAATATCAGATTCGATTGTCAGGGGACGAAATTCGGCTCATGCAGGAGGTCAAGGCCCGTTCCGGCGTGGATCTCGCGAAATGTTACCAGTGCGGGGAGTGTACCGCGGGCTGCCCGATGACCCCGGAGATGGACGCGGGCCCGACCAAGACGCTGCGGCTGATCCAATTGGGCATGGAGGAGGCCCTGTTCGACCTGAACACCCCCTGGCTCTGCGCCTCCTGCGAGACCTGCACGGCACGTTGCCCGAACGACATCGACATCGCGTTGGTGATGGACGTGGTCCGGCAGATGGCCCGGCTGAAGGGGAAGAAGATTCCTGTCAAAGAGCCCCGCATCTTTCAGGATGTGTTCCTGAAATCGGTGGAGAACAACGGAAGGTTGTTTGAACCCGGAATGATCGCCTTCTACAACTTGCGGAGCGGCGACCTCTTTCACGACGTGGGGCTCGGCCCGAAGATGCTGCTCAAGGGGAAATTGCCCCTGCTGCCCCACACCTCCAAGAACCGCGAGAAGCTGCGCGAGATCTTCAGGAAGGCCGAAGCCCTCGAGAAGGAGGCGGGAAAGAAGGCGAGCGAGGAAGCGCACGACGAGTCAGGCCACTGACCCGGGACGGAAACGTAAACAGCTCTTTGGCTGTCCGGTTTGATCTGAAAAAGGATGGAAGAACCCCCATGACATACGCCTACTACCCCGGATGTTCGTTGAAGGGAACCGCGATCGACTACCACACTTCGGCCCTGGCCCTCGCGGAGCGCCTCGGGATCGAGCTGAAGGAGATGGAAGACTGGGTCTGCTGCGGGGCCTCCCCGATCCACCAACGCAACCCGGCCCTCGCTTCCGGCGTGGCCAACCTTCTTCTCTCCCTTTCCGAGGGGATCAGCAAAGATGTCGCGGTCCTCTGCGCAGCCTGTTACCACAACATGAAGAAGGCCGAAGTGGAGATGCGCGAGGACGGGAAGAAGCGAAACGAGGTGGAAGAGCTTTCCGGAATCCCCTTCAACCCTGAGGTGCGCACCCGGCATTTCCTGGACATCCTCGACAAGGACTACGGGTTGAACGCGCTCAAGGAGAAGGTCGTCAAGCCTCTCAGCGAACTCCGAGTGGCCTGCTACTACGGTTGTCTCCTTTCCAGACCGCCGGAGATCGCCTTTGACGATCCGGAACAGCCCATGATCATGGAACGGATTCTGGAGGCGGCCGGGGCGGAAACCGTTTCCTGGTCCCATCGCCTGGAATGCTGCGGCGCCAGTCACGCCGTGCCGTTGACCGATGCGGTCCTCCGGTTGGTGAACGATGTTCTCGCGTCGGCCCGGGATGCCGGGGCGGACATCATTGCATGTGCTTGCCCTCTGTGCCAGGCGAACCTGGACATGCGACAGGAGGGCATCCGCGCAAAGCTCGGGGTCGCACACAACCTTCCCGCCGTGTACTTCACCCAGTTGCTGGGGATCGCCTGCGGCGCGACCGGGAAACAAGTGATGATCGAGAAGGGCATGGTAAGCGCTGTACCGCTGCTGCGGGCCAAGAACCTGCTCTAAGGGGTGTTCGAGAAACAGGCGCCTGAAAACTGACACCTTCAGATAGGGAAGAAAAATCCGATGAGCAAGATCGGCGTGTTCGTATGCCATTGTGGAGAGAACATTTCGCGTACCGTGGACTGCGCGCGTGTGGCCAAGGCCTCGGGACAGATTCGGGGCGTGGCGGTTGCCAAGGACTACAAGTACATGTGCTCCGATCCGGGACAGGCACTGATCAAGAATGCGATCAAAGAACACAAGCTCGACGGCGTGGTCGTGTCTGCCTGCTCTCCGCACATGCACGAGAAGACCTTTCGGAAGGCGGTCACGGAAGCCGGGCTGAACCAGTTCCTCTGCGAGATGGCCAACATTCGTGAACACTGCTCCTGGGTGCACGAAAAGGAGGAGCCCACCACCCGGAAGGCGATCGAGCTCGTCCGGCTGATGGTGGAGAAGGTGAAGCGGAACATGGCCCTCGAGCCGATTCGGGTTGACGTGACCAAGCGCGCCCTGGTGATCGGCGGCGGGGTTGCCGGCATCCAGGCCGCTCTGGATATCGCGGATGGGGGCCACGAGGTGATCCTGGTGGAGAAGGACCCATCGGTGGGCGGCCACATGGCTCAGCTCTCCGAGACCTTCCCGACCCTTGACTGCTCCCAGTGCATCCTCACGCCCAAGATGGTCGATGTGGGCAGCCATCCGAACATCAAACTCTACACCTACTCCGAGGTGGAGAAGATCGAAGGGTTCGTAGGCAATTTCAAGGTGACGATCAAGAAGAAGGCCCGTTCCGTGGACATCGATAAGTGCACGGGCTGCGGCGAGTGTCAGCTGAAGTGCCCCTCCAAGAAGATCCCCTCCGAGTTCGACCGGGGCCTGAAGAACCGGACGGCCATCTACATTCCTTTCCCGCAGGCCGTGCCGGCCCGGCCCGTGATCGATCGGGAACACTGCATCTATTTCACGAAGGGGAAATGCAAGGCCTGCCAGAAGGTCTGCCCGACCGAAGCGGTCGACTTCGAACAGACGGACGAATACGTAGAGGAAGAGGTGGGCGGCATCGTCGTGGCCACCGGCTTCGATCTCTACACCACGGACAAGCAGGGCCCGTATCCCGACTACAAAGGCTATGGAGAGTACGGGTATGGGGAAGATCCGGACATCATCGACGGCCTCCAGTTCGAGCGCCTCGCCTCTGCCTCGGGGCCGACGGGCGGGGCCATCCAGCGCCCCTCGGACGGCAAGGAGCCCAAGTCCGTCGTGTTCCTGCAGTGTATCGGAAGCCGACACCCGTCGAAGGGGATCGAGTTCTGTTCGAAGATATGCTGCATGTACACGGCGAAACACACGATGCTCTACAAGCACAAGGTGCACCACGGTACGGCTTACGTGTTCTACATGGATATCCGTGCGCCCGGCAAGGGCTATGACGAGTTCGTCCGGCGGGCCATCGAAGAGGACGGGGCGGTTTACCTCCGGGGTCGGGTTTCCCGGATCTACCGGTCCGGAGACCACTTGATCGTCAAGGGCGCGGACACCCTGTCCGGAGCCGCGGTCGAGATCGAGGCGGACATGGTCGTTCTGGCCACGGCCGTCATGCCCCAGCCCGGGATCGAAGGCCTGTTCCAGAAGCTGGGGATCAGCTATGACCAGTACAAGTTCGCCAGCGAGGCACACCCGAAGTTGAGGCCCGTGGAGTGCGCCACCGCGGGGATCTTCCTCGCCGGGGCCTGCCAGGGGCCGAAAGACATCCCGGAGTCTGTGGCCCAGGCGTCGGCCGCCGCCTCCAAGGCGTTAATTCTCTTCTCCCGGGACCAGATGCTGCGGGAGCCGGTGGTCGCCAAGGTGAACGAGAACACCTGCATCGCCTGCTGGTACTGCGTGGAGATCTGCCCCTTCACGGCGATCTCCAAGAAGGACATTCGCGACCGACAGGGAAATCTGATCAAGCGCGTCGCAGAGGTCAACCCTTCGCTCTGCACGGGATGCGGGACGTGTGCGGCGACCTGCTTCTCCAACTCGATCGACCTGGACGGCTTCACGGACGAGCAGATCTACTCGGAGATCAATTCGCTGATGGCCGTGGGGCAGGATCTGTTTCCTGAGCCCGAGAAGGCCGAAGGGGACTCTCCGGACGAGAAGGCCGCCTAGCGTTCTTTTGTGCAGGAAACGAAAAACAAACCAATCTTCCGTAAGGCACTTGGAAACGGGGAAAACAAGGGATGAGCGAGTCGCCACAGAGCGAAACACAAAAGGATGGGGCGGGTCTGCCGGAGGCTGCAACCTCCTGGGAACCCCGCATCGTAGCCTTTATCTGCAACTGGTGTACCTACACGGGGGCCGACCTTGCAGGGACGAGCCGGATGAAGTACCCCCCCTACGTGCGGGTCATCAAGATCCCCTGCACCGGACGGTTCGATCCCCTCTTCATGATCAAGGCCTTTGAGCGGGGCGCGGACGGTGTGTTGGTCTCCGGGTGTCATCCCGGGGATTGCCACTACACGGCGGGCAACTACAACGCGCGCAGGAAGTACACAGTCTTCAAGGCCCTCCTGGAGACCTTGGGGATGGACATGGATCGGGTCTGGTTCAGCTGGATCTCCGCCTCGGAAGGCGGGAAATGGGTCGATACAATCCGGAAATTCACCGAGGTCATTCAAGAGAAGGGACCTTTTCGGGAATACAGGGAGATGATCGATGTCGGATAGGACGGATAAGATCCGGGAGGTCGCCCGGAAGTGGCTTGCCGACGGCACGGTCGAGGCGGTCGTCGGTTGGGAGCAGGGCACTTACAGAGAAAAGTGTTCGCCCGTGCTCGTACGCAAGCCCGAAGATGCGGATCGCCTCCTGTTCAACGACCGGTGCACGAACAACCTGATGACCTATTTGAAGCGAGATCCGGTCCGCGGCATGGAGAAGGTGGGCGTCGTGGCCAAGGGGTGCGACATCAAGTCCCTGATCGGCCTGCTCCAGGAATCCCAGGTGGAGCGGGAAAAGGTCATGGTGCTTGCCGTGACGTGTGAGGGGGTCAAGAAGGACGACGGAACCGTTCCGATCAAGTGCCAGGCCTGTGATGTCAACACGCCCACCTTCTACGATGAGATCGTGGGAGAGAAGGTGGCCTCGAATCCGGATCCGGAAGCGAGGTTCAAGGATCTCGAGAAGCTGGATGCCATGACCCCGGCGGAGCGAAACAGCTTCTGGAGGGAAGAACTCGACAAGTGCATTCGCTGCTATGCCTGTCGCCAGGCCTGTCCGCTTTGCATATGCAGTCGATGCATTGCCGAGAAGAACCAGCCCCAGTGGGTGGAAACGAGCCCACATCCGAGGGGCAATTTCTCCTGGAACCTGGTCCGGGCATACCACCTGGCGGGACGCTGCGTAGAGTGCGAGGCCTGCGAAACCGCCTGCCCGGTGAACATCCCCTTGATGCTGCTCAACCGGGCCATGGCCCGTACGGTCAAGGGAGCCTTTGATTACGAGGCCGGAAAGGACCCAGAGGTCCAGCCTCCGCTGAGAACCTTCAATTTGGACGACGACAACTCATTCATTCTGTGAAGGGAAGTTTGCGATGCCCCATATGACGTTGGATCGAACGGACTTGCCATCGCTGGCCGAGGCACTGGCCGGCCAGGGGAGGAGGCTTGTTCTGCCGGTTCGTGAGGGTCAGGAGCTTTTCTACCGGGAAGGGGCCGACCCGGCGCAACTCGATCTGAGTAGCATTCCGAAGAACTCGATCAAGGAATTCTTGTTCCCGAAATGCGAAAAGATTCTCGAGTACGAGTACTCCGGGAACGACGTGATCATCGAGGATGTGGCCCCTGACGCCAAGCCTACGGTGATCTTCTGCGCCCGGCCGTGCGATGCGGCCAGCCTTCCGGTAGTGGAGCCGCTCTGGAACTGGGACTACAAGGACAAGTTCTTCAACGAGCGCCGCGAACAGACACTGGTCGTCACGTACGCCTGTAGGACAGCGCCGGACGAGGCCTGTTTCTGCGTATCCGTGGGCTTGAGCCCCTCCTCCGACCAGGGCTCGGATGTGATGCTCTATGGGGTTGACGAGTCGACCGTCGCGGTTCGGCTGGTTTCGCCCAAAGGGCAGGAACAGGAAGAGGTCTTTGCGAAGTTCAAGAAGGGCGAGGCGTCCGACGAGGCGTTGGAGGGTTTCGCCAAGGAAGGGGATGAGTCCCTGGCCCATAGGAAGCCACTCGACAAGGTGAAGGGTTGGCTGGAGGAGCACTTCGAGGATCCCCTCTGGGAGGACAAAGCCTTCCGTTGTATCGGATGCGGAACGTGTACCTTCCTGTGTCCTACGTGTCACTGCTTCGACATCCAGGACGAGTCGGTCTTCGACGCGGGCTGCCGGCTGAAGAACTGGGACGGCTGCCAGTTCTCCCTGTTTACCCTTCACACCTCGGGTCACAACCCCCGGGACACGCAGCCCAAGCGGTACCGGCAGCGTATCTATCACAAGTATGCCATCTATCCGGAGAAGTTCGGGAAGACCCTCTGCACCGGGTGTGGCCGGTGCGTGGCCTACTGCCCCGTGAACCTCTCCCTGTACGATGTTGTCGCAACCGCGCAGGAACGGGCAGAAAAAGGAGAATAGGGGTGGAGAACATCTACAAGCCCTATCTGGTTCGGATCGAGGAGAAGCGAACCGAAACCTACGACACCACGAGCTTCAAGCTGGCTTTCTTGGACGATGACATGCGGGAGAATTTCACCTACCATGCGGGCAACTTTGGCGAATACTCAGTGTTCGGTGAAGGGGAGTCCACCTTCTGCATCGCAAGTTCTCCCACCAAGAAGGGTTACCTCGAATGCTGCTTCCGGGCGGCCGGACGCCTGACCAAGTCCCTGGCGGATAAAGAGGTGGGGGACGTCATCGGGTTTCGAGGCCCTTACGGCAACCGGTTCCCCATTGAGGACTTTTACGGAAAGAACATGGTCTTCGTAGCCGGCGGCATCGCCCTGCCTCCCGTGCGCTCCGTGATCTGGAACGTGCTGGACCTGAGGGACAAGTTTGAAGAGGTCACGATCGTTTACGGTGCCCGCTCCGTGGCCGACCTGGTCTACAAGCACGAGTTGAAGCAGTGGGAAGAGATGGGCGACGTGAACCTGGTCCAGACCGTGGATCCGGGCGGAGAGACGCCCGACTGGAAGGGCCGGATCGGCTTCGTGCCCAATGTCCTCGGAGAAGCGGCGCCCAATGCGGAAAACAGCATTGCCGTCCTCTGCGGCCCCCCCGTGATGATCCGATTTACCCTTCCCGTGCTCCGAGAGTTGGGCTTCCGAGACGAGGATGTCTGGACGACCCTGGAGAACCGGATGAAGTGCGGACTCGGCAAATGCGGCCGCTGCAATGTGGGCCAGATCTATGTCTGCAAGGAAGGTCCGGTCTTTACGGCGGC
>JAQYVQ010000335.1 GCA_030145435.1 Syntrophobacteria bacterium
CAACCCGGAAGCCACGGCAGCCGAAATCGTGGACGGCTGGTGGAAGTCCGGGGACATGGGAACCATGGACGAGAAGGGGTACGTGTACATCGTGGACCGGAAGAAGGACATGATCATCACGGGAGGCTTCAACGTCTATGCCATCGAGGTCGAAAACGCCTTGTGCTCTCATCGGGCGGTGTCCATGGCGGCTGTTGTCGGCATCCCCCACCCGGACTGGGGGGAAGCCGTGCACGCGGAGATCGTGTTGCGACAGGGGGCGACCCCGGAGCCCTCCGACTTGATCGACCACGTAAAGGCCGAGATCGGGCGATACAAGGCGCCGAAATCGATCACCTTCGTGGACGCGCTCCCGATGAGCGTGGTCGGCAAGGTGCTCCGCAGGAAGGTCCGGGAGAAGTACTGGAAGGGGGAACAACGCAAGGTTAGCTGACGGGCCGGACTCGGACCCAGGGGGTCAGCGTTGACAAGTTGTATGCGGACTTTCTAGAGTAGAGGTAGAGGACCTTTTGTCCATGGAGCGGGCGAAATGCCTGACAGAACAACCTGAGAGAGGGGGAACCGATGGATCTGGATCGACCTTACTGGAACATGGAAGTGGAGCCCAAGTTCAACACCCCTGAGATGCGGCAGATGCAGAATGATCTGTTCGTGGCGAACATTCAGTCTATGTACGACAAGATTCCGCTCAACAAGAAGCGGATGGACGAGGCGGGCCTCCGGCCTTCGGACGTGAAGAGCCTCGACGATTTGCAGAAGATACCGGTGTACGGGCAGCCGCAGATGCGGGAGCTCATCGCCGAGGTAGGCTTTGACATGCAGAAGATCCTGGAAATGACGATGGGTGAGGGGGTCAACGACATCTACGTGATGGCCGCCACGTCGGGAACGACAGGCATGCCTACGCCCTATCCTGTTACCCGGGGCGGGTTGCCCGGGATGCGGGAGATCAACAACAGGATGCTCTGGCGTTGCGGCGTGCGACCCGGGGACACACTGGTTCTGGCCTTCGGCCTGAGCATGTTCCTTGCGGGTTCGCCCACACTGCTGGCCCTGGAGGATTTCCCGGGCATCACCATCCTTCCCGTGGGTGCCGAGGCAGGCACGACGCGGATTATGAATTTCTCGCGGCTCTTCGGCGGGGACGTGTTGATGTGCACGCCGTCCCTGGCCCTTCACATGATCGAGAAGGCCCCGGACGTCATAGGGGACAGCGTGAAGGCCCTGGGGTACAAGATTCTGCTCTGCGGCGCAGAGCCGGGGGCCGGCATTCCGGAGGTGCGGAAGCGGATCGAGACCGAATACGGGGCCAAGTTGTTCGACGCAGGTGCGGGTCTGGGCGTTTCCTGTGATTATCCGGAATACCAGGGGATGCACTGGATCGGAGACGATGTGGTCTATTACGAATTGGTGGATCCGGACACGGGCAAGAACGTTCCCCTGGAGGATGGGAACACGGGGCTTGGCGTGTTCACGAGCTTGACGGCCCAAGGGGGTGCCCTCGCGGGCATTCGGTTGACCATGGGCGACGTGCACCAGGTTTTCGTGTCCCCCTGTCCCTGTGGACAATCAGGCTTTCGGTACAAGATCGTGGGCCGCACGGACGACATGCTCAAGATAAAGGGTGTGATGGTCTATCCGGCCCAGATCAAGGACGTGGTCGAGTCCTTTGCACCGAGGACGACCGGCGCATTCCGGATTCTGCTGGATGAACCGCCACCCAGGGTGGTTCCGCCGGTCAAACTGAGGATCGAATTCGGCAAGGATCTGGGGAAGGGAGACCTGGAACAGTTGCACAAGGAAGTCGAGGAGAAGATGCACCAGGCCGTCAAGATCCGGCCCCAGATCGAATGGGTCGAGCCAGACACCCTCGAACGCTCCGACAAGAAGACCCAGTACATCGAGAAGCTCTACGAGAAGTAGTTAACATAAAATAGGAGAGCGTCACCAAAAGGAGGGGCCGCTGAACCTCAAGACGATTTTCCGCAAGGGGCTCTGGTTTACCGATGTGGGACGCGTTTTCCGCTGGTTGGCCTCGTCTCGGTTACGCCGGAATCGACCCTTTCTGCTCTTCGAGGGCCGGAACTACACATACGGCGAGGTTGCTCAGCAGGCGGCCCGGTATGCGCGTCTCTTTCGTGCAGCCAAGCGGGAACGGGTGAGCGACGGACGCGTCGGGCCCGGCGAGCAGCTCGCCATCGGCATGTATCAGGAGAACACGCCCGAGTTCGTGTTTGCCCTCTTCGGAGCGGCCCTGAGCGGCGACGTCCTGTTCGGCATCAACACGGGCTTTCGCGGAGAAACTCTTGCCAACTGTATCAAACAGGCACGTATTACCCTCGTGCTCGCCGATCCGACCCGGCTCCCCATGGTGGAGAGCGTGCTCCCCCTTCTCGAGGGGCTCGGACCCGAAGACCTCCTGCTCGTTGACGGAGCAGAGGAGGGGGTGGAAGGGAAGGTCCGGACCGTCGAGGAGGCGATCACAGCGTGCGGGGCCGATACGGAATCGAGGCAGAGAACGCGTATCGACATCTTCAGCCCCTTGATCGTGATCTACACCTCGGGCACGACCGGGGCCCCCAAGGGGGTGCCCCTCTCGCACTTCAAGATTCTGGGTGCGGGTGTCATCACAAAGCATCGTATTCGCCTGACAGGCAAGGACCGCGGCTACGTAGCCATGCCGCTCTTCCACGCGAACGCCTGGTATCTCGGTATCCTGCCGATCCTGATGGCCGGCGGCAGCTTTGTGCTGAAACGGCGATTCAGTGCGAGCGCCTTCGAGGAGGACATCCTCGAGTATGGCGCGACCTTTATGAACTACGTGGGCCAACCGCTTCACTATATCCTGCACGCGCTCGAGAGCAAGTATGGAACGGGTGAGGCCGTGGAAGCCGCCTTGTCTCGGCACCCGCGAAACCGACTCCGGATCGCCCACGGCAACGGGGCCTCGGCCGTGGACCGGGAGAAGTTCATCCGCTACCTCGGTATGGAGCACATCTACGAGGCGTACGGGTCCACGGAGGCGCCGATCAGCACCGTGGTCTTCCCGGGAAATCCGGGGGGAAGCGTCGGCAGACTCCGTGACCGGACGGTCGTCATCCTGAACGCACACGACGAACCTTGCCCCCCGGGCGTTGCTGACGGCCAGGGCCGCCTTCTCAACTACGAGGAGGCGGTGGGTGAGATTGCCAAGAAGATCGAGCGGGACAACATCTTCTTTGATCGCTACTTCAACAACCCGGAGGCCTCTGACAAGAAATTCCGAGGGGGCTATTTTCGCTCCGGAGATCTCGGGCACATCCGTATCGTCGACGGGAAGCGCTACCTCTACTTCAATGGGCGCACGGACGACTGGATCCGGAAGGACGGAGAGAACTTCTCGGCAGAGAACGTCCTGGAGTATGCCCTCAGGCTTCCGAACGTGGAACTTGCGGCTGCCTACGGGGTCCCCTGCGAGGTTTCGGACGAAAAGGTCATGATTGCTGTCAAGCCGAAGGAAGGCACCTCGTTCGACCCGGAGGCGAGTTTCGAATGGTTCATGCAACAGCAAAAGGAGGCAGGCATGGACCCGAAGTGGATGCCGGACTACGTCCGCATCGTGGATGCCTTCGTTGTGACCGAAACGCAGAAGATCGTGTCCAGGCCCCTCAAGAGTGAGAACTTCAACATCGAGCGGCATGCGGGCATGCGTATCTACTTTCGTCAGAGAGGCGACGAGACCTTCCGACCTCTGACGGCGGAAGATTTCTCCAAGATCAAGAAGCACTTCCTGAAGACGGGCCGCGAGGAACTGCTCGAGAGGTACTGATCCTGTGCTTACGCGGCGGACCGCGTTTCGACGATGATGTTCTCGTCTCCCTGCACGGCGGGCAGGCCGGCTATTCCGCCGTTGGCGTTGATGAAGGCTTGTGCACCGCCAAGGTGATTGATCAGACCCGGGAACGAATCCGGGTTGTGCATGTGCGCCTGGTTGCCTCCGACCGGGAGCAGGACGTGCTTGCTCGCATAGTAGTCGAGGGCGACCGGATCCATGCCAGCAAGCAGGACATTCGCGCGGTGGGTGGTCTCTTCCGGATACCCCCTGAGGGCCTCGTGGCTCACCCAGATGCAATCGAGGATGTTCAGGTCCGGGGCCCGAACCATGCTCCACATCTTTCCGCATTGTGTTCCTGATTGAAGATAGTGTCGAATCCCGAAGTGACCGTCTGCCATCGAGAGCACGCCGTAGAAGTGCTTCAAGACTCCCGTGATGCCCGTGCCGTCGTGGGTCTTCAGGACGGGGACGTTGATGACTTTGATGTTGTCGCCGTGTTCCGAGCCGTTCCAGATGCCTTCGCGCAGTTCGATCCGGTGTCCCCCGGCGGAAGTGAAGCAGGGGTAGGAGACGTCTGAAACCCGTCGATACCCATCGCCCGAATGGTTCGTCTCGGAGATGAAGTTCTCACGTATGTTGTCCAGGAGAAAGGAACTTACAGGGTCACCTGCGAAAACGCTGTTTACGAGGTGATCCACAGTGAGGACCGTCTCGTCCTCTGCATTGACGTACACGCCGTTGTCGATCACGGGCCATGCCGCATAGGATCCCCAGGCCCTCGGGCGACCATCGAAGCTTCCCTGCCCCTGTCCGTTCTCGAGGATGACCACTTCTCCCTCGAAACCGTCCGGGTGTTCCAGAATCCTGTAAATCAGACCTCGCAGCAAGTCCGTGTTCGTGGTTCCGCGGCATTTCCACTGGCAATTCACCTTGATCAGGACAACGTCGTCCGCGTCCACAATCCCCGCGGGGCCTCCCCAGGCATGCCCTGCATTTGTCCGGTACAACTTCACTCCACCGTCGGAAAGCGAGTCCATCATCACATCGAGTCCGACGTGTCGGGACTGGCCGTCATGTTCCGGGCAGTTTTCAACCCGGAAGACCTGGGACGTGCCCTCCACAGTGCAGCCTGATTCGGTCAGGGCCATCCCCCCCACCGAAAGGAGTGCGCCGGTCGCGGTAACCCCCTTGATGAAATTCCGTCTCGTGACCTTAGTTTGGTCTCCCATCGTTTTCCCTCTATATGATCGACCTGTATTTTTCGCGCTTCTGGGCACTCCGCCTTTTTCTTCTATTGTGC
>JAQYVQ010000415.1 GCA_030145435.1 Syntrophobacteria bacterium
ATGGATGCGTCAGCCACTCGAAGCCCCTCGATTCCTCGAACACGCAGGCGATGATCCACCACGCTCATCTCGTCCCGGCCCATTTTGCAGGTCCCGATCGGATGGTAGACCGAGGCCGCAGCCTCCCGGATGTAGTCGACCATGGCGGCTTCGTCCCGCACGGAATCCCCGGGATCGACCTCGCATTCCACCCGTAACGCCATCGGCGGCGTACCTGTGATCTTCCTTACCCAATGCATTCCATTCAGGAGCGCCGTTACGTCGTCCTCGTGAGACAGGTAGTTCGCTCTGATTTCGGGATAGGCCTTCGGGTCCTTCGAAGTAATCTTCAATGACCCCGTGCTCTTGGGCCGGACATGGTAGACCAGGAGGGTAAAGCCTTCGTAGTCGTCCACGGTCAAGTTCGCATTCTCATCGAAACTGAAGGAGGCGGACCGCAGGGCGATCTGAAGATCCGGCCTCTCCTCTTCACTCCGGGATCGAACAAACGCATAGGCATCCGAGGTCTGCATGCACAACGGCCCCCCGCCGGTCAGGAGCCATCGAATCATGTGCACCGGGTATTTCCAGGGGCGCAGGCTCATGTTCAAGGACTTCACCCCCTTCTGCAGTCGGTATTTGATGGGCACGTACATGTGATCCTGTAGGTTTTGGCCAACGCCCGGAAGGTCATGAACCACCTGAACCCCGAGTGAACTCAGATGACCGGCAGCTCCGATCCCGGACAATTGGAGGAGCTGGGGCGAGTTCAGGGAGCCCGCGCAGAGAATGATCTCTTTGGAGCACAGGACCCGCTCGGTCTTGCCGTCCGCCTGCTCGTATTCCACCCCACAAGCTCTGTTTCCTTCGAACAGGATTCGCCGCGCGAGGGCCCGGGTCTCGATTCGCAAATTGGTCCTTGTGGCGATCGGTTTCAGGAAAGCCGTGGCGGACGAACACCGGCGGCCGTTCTTCAGGACATTGATCTGGCCAATCCCGACACCACCATCAGGCTCGGTGTTGAAATCGTTGTTTCGCGGAATACCCAGGGCCATCCCGGAATCGATGAAGTCTGCGGGAAGCGTATTGAACGTGCGCATGTCGTGGACGATCAACTCGCCGCTGTGACCTCGATCTGCGGTGCTCTTTCCCTGGTAGTTTTCGAGATTCTTCAGATAGGGCAGAACATCCATCCAACCCCAACCTTCACCTCCCAGTTTCTGCCAGGTGTTGTAGTCCTCCGGATGACACCACATGTGAACCATGCCGTGTATCGAGCTGCACCCTCCCAACACTTTCCCGCGGGGCCAGTAGACTCTCCTGTTCTTGAGCTCAGGCTCCGGTTCGGTCCAATACCTCCAGTTCAAAGTTTCGTGGGCAAAGAGCTTTGCCACGCCCGCGGGAATCCGGATGAGCGGACTCGAATCCTTCTCGCCTGCCTCGAGAAGAAGAACCTTGTGAGACTCCTTTTCCGAGAGCCGGTTCGCCACGACGCAACCCGCTGATCCGGCACCGACGACGATGTAGTCAAACATAGGGTCCCCCCATGCAAGAGATGAGTTAATTCACATCCGATCGAGCGGATAGCTGTTAACGATCTGCAAGGACCAGATCAGCGCCTTTTTCTGCAATCATGATACTCGGAGCGGCTGTATTGCCGCCGGTAATTTTTGGCATAATCGAAGCATCGATTATGCGTACTCCTTCAGCACCTCTCACCTTGAGCTGCGGGTCAAGGACGGAACGTTCATCACTGCCCATGGCGCAGGTTCCGACGGGATGATAAATGGTCTCAGCGGTTTTCCGGATATAAGCCTCAAAAGCCGATGGATCAGAGACCGCTTCTCCAGGCTCCAATTCCATAGGCCCAAACCTGTTGATTGCAGGTTGCTTCATCACTTCACGCAGCCGTTCCAGCCCACGAGTCATCGCAATAATGTCTCGGTCATCGCTCAAATAGTTGATATCAATATCGGTTCGTTTCTCAGGATCATTGGACTTGATTTTGACTTCACCCCGGCTGTATGAGTTCACGTTGAACGCTTGTACTGTAATCCCGGGAAAGCTATGTATTTTTGCTTTTCCTTCGGGTGAAATCTCGAAGGAAAAGGGTTTCATCGCTATCTGGATGTCCGGGCATGATAGCGCCTCATCTGTTTTAAAGAACCCCATCACTTCTGTTGCCGGTTTTGTCATCACGCCATCCTTGGCCAATTTCCAGCGTATCAGTTGGCCCAGCATTCCGAGTTTACTACTCAAGAACCTATTGATGCTATCAGAAGAGGATGCCATGCGGTATTTGAGGGGTGCGCCTAAATGGTCCTGCAAATTCTTTCCGACTGCTGGAGAATCGACAACAACATCAATGCCTAAGGATTTGAGGTGTTCCCCGTCGCCAACCCCTGAATGCTGAAGGATTTGGGGCGATCCGATGGCACCAGCGGATACGATCACTTCTTTTTCGCAACGAATGATTTCTTTTTTACCCTGTTCGTCTTTGACTTCAACGCCGATAACATGGTTTCCTTCAAAAACAAGACGCAACACCTGCGTATGAATTCTAGTATTCAAATTGGACCGATTTTGAGCCGTTTTGAGCATGGATGCAGTGCTTTGCCTCAGCCCTTGATAGATCGTTACCTGCGGATATCCTATGCCCAGATTATCCCCATCGTTTGTATCTTCATTGAAAGGAATTCCTGCCTCCTGTGCGGCTTCAATGAAGGCCTCGGTTACACGCTCCACCTTGCGGTGCGAACTCACCCCCATTTCCCCTTCATGTCCATGGTATTTCGAATCCCCTTCCAAAAAATGCTGGGACCTTTTGTAATAGGGCAGTACCTCTTCCCAGGACCAACCGGTGCAACCCGTAGCAGCCCATCCGTTGTAATCGTTAGCATGGCCCCTTACATACATATTACCATTGATTGAACTGCTGCCGCCCAGCATTTTCCCCTGCGTCATCGTCAGGAACCGATCGCCGAAGCTACGGGTTGGCACTGTCTTATACAGCCAGGCAAAACTCGGATTGTCGAGCAACTGTGTAAAACCGAAGGGCATGGTCACCCATATACTGTTATGTTTTCTTCCTGCTTCGAGAAGCAGGACTTTGTTTTGACCTGAAACAGTCAGGCGATTGGCAAGAACGCATCCGGATGTTCCGGCACCGATGATAATATAGTCAAACATTATAACCTCCTTTATTGGAGACCATATTAACGGTCAGGATCTCGCCCTTTGCATCGATGAGCACTGATGAATTGTGAAGCTTGTCGCCCTCTCCCTGTTCCATGATGCCGAAGACAATGTGCATGCCGAACTTCTTTGCCTTCTCGGCCAGGCGGTCCGTTGCAGGGCCCGGGATCGTTTCGGCGAGGGATTTCAAGATCTCGATGAGTTCTTCGTATCTTTCCGGCTGGGCCTTTGCCGCAAGGAGGGGGTTGTACCCGGGGTAGCACAACTCCGGGAAGACCGCGAGCTTGACGTCCTGAGCCCCGGCTTTGCCAAGCCAGTCGAGAGATCGCTGGAGGGTCCCATCAGGATCCCCTTCTATCGGGCCGGTTTGGACTGCCGCTGCCTTGAATTTCATGGAGCCTCTGTCCCCCTCCCGGAATGTCGGTCTATTCGAACGGCTGGGTGATATCGATTTCCTTTGTAAAGAAGTCGTATTCGTGGCCCGGGAAGAAGCGGGCCCCGAGCAGGGCCTGGAGGGCCTTGTATCGCTTCAGGGCATACTGTGCCAGCACCGGGTTCCAGACGTTGCCCGGAGGCAGGTCCAGCTCGTAGTTCTCCCTGAGATAGCAGGCGTCGGCACAGAGGAGGATGAATCCGCTCTTCGGAAGCTCCACCACGAGCCCCTGGAGCCCGGGCGTGTGCCCGTTAGCCAGGATCGTCGTCAGCCCCGGCAGAATCACACCGTCCCCGTCCATGACCTCCCACTTGATATCCGGGGCGGTGAAGGTCTCCCGGAAATACGCCAGGGCCTGGAAGGAGTTCGGGTACAGGGCATAGGCGAGTTCGTCCTTTTGTACGTAGACCTGGGCATCCGGGAAGAACTGCAGGCCGCCCGCATGATCTACGTGAAGGTGGGACAGGATGATCTTCGTGACAGCGGAAGGAGCGAGACCGATCTTCTTCAACTGCTCGACCGCGCTGTTCTCCTCCCCGATCTTTGGGTCCATCCCCAGCTCCACGAGCATAGGGACCGCCTCCGGCGGCCATCCCGTGTCGTAGAGGACCCACCCCTCCTCGGTCTCGAAGGCATAGATGGGCGTGAAAACCCTCTGATGGGTTTCTCCGTCCACCTTGCCGAAGACCATCATCGCCGTCTCGTACTGAAACGAACCGCCGTCGAGTACGAACATCCTTTTCACTCTTGTCTTTTCTCGCATGGTTTTCTCCAAACAGTCAGTCATCCGTACCGGAGTCCACTGGCTTCGGCACGATCAGATCATACCAGGCCCGCTGCTCGCGGGAGTGGCCGAGGTCGATCTGGATGCTCTTGGTCTCTGTATAGTCGTTCAGAAGGCCGTGCAGGCCTCTTGCCCTGCCGATGCCGCTCTGCTTGGAGCCTCCGTAAGGAAGATCCAGGCTCATGAAGTGCACCTCGTTGATCCAGACGTTGCCCACCCGGAGCTGTTCGCCGATTCCGATGGCCCGCTCGATGTTCTTGGAGAAGACCGCGCCGAGCAGCCCGTACCTGCTGTCGTTGGCGATCCGTACGGCCTCTTCGTCTCCGTTGTACTTGATAACGCAGAGGACGGGACCGAAAATTTCCTCCTGGGCAATGGTCATGCGGTTGTCCACATCCGTGAAGACCGTGGGCTCCACGTAGGCGCCCTTTTCCAGCCCTTCGGGGCGGCCGCCGCCGCACGCAAGGGTGGCTCCCTCCTTCTTTCCCGTGGCGATGTACCCTTCCACGCTCTTTCTTTGTTCCTCAGAGACCAGGGGGCCCATGGTAGTTTGCGGATCCATCGGGTCGCCCACCTTGATGCGCTTGACCTTCTCGGTGATCTTTTCCACGTATGCGTCGTAAAGGTTCTCCGGCACGAGGGCACGGGTAGTGGCGTAACAGATCTGTCCCGCGTTCATGAAGCAGCCCCAGATCGATGCGTCCACCGCAAGATCCAGATCCACGTCATCCAGGAAGATGGCTGCAGACTTGCCGCCCAGCTCCATGGTGGTGTTTTTGATCGTTTCCGCGGCCAGACAGAGCACTCGCTTTCCGGATGTCGTCGAGCCGGTGAAGGTGACCTTGTCCACGAGGGGGTGGGCTGCCATCTTCTCTCCCACCGTCTGCCCTGTTCCGGTGACGACATTGACGACCCCCTGGGGCATCTCGGACTCGTCGATGATTTTCACGAGATCCAGGAGGGTGCAGGGTGTGAGGATCGACGGCTTGATCACAACGCTGTTGCCGGCCGCCAGAGGTGCACCCAGCATGGCGGCGCCAAGAATCATCGGCGCGTTCCACGGGACGATCTGCGCGCACACGCCAATCGGCTCTCTCCGTATGTAGGGGAAGGCAACCGCAGGGCCCCGGAACAGGGGCATGGGTTCTTCGAAGACCCTGTTGGCCGCCTTGGCAAACCATTCGAAGCGGTTCTGCGCGCTCGTGGCGAGCATCATCAGGGACTGCGAGAAGGGGGCGCCTATGTTCTGTGTTTCCAGGGTGGCAAAGTCCACCGCCTTTTCTTTGAAGATCTTCAGGATGTCGAGCATGATCCGGGATCTTTCGGCCGGTTCCATGTTGCGCCACACCCCGCTCTCGAACGACTCCCTGGCCGCCCGAATCGCCCTGTCCGTGTCCTACTCCGTTCCAAGGGGGACCTTGGCAAAGGCCTCCCCGTTGCTCGGGTTGATCACGTCTGCCTTCTTCCCGTCGGACGCGTCGCACCACTCGCCGCCGATATACATCTGGTAGTCCTTCATGCCCGTGTCTCTCTTTCCCGGCGTTGACGAACCCCTTCACGGATGAACTCGATCATCTCTTCGTAGGTCGAGGCTTGCGTGAAGACCCCGGCCACCCCTGCGTCCTTGAGCTTTGGGATGTCTTCCTCCGGGATCACGCCGCCCATGACGAGGAGCTTGTCGTCGATCTTCTCCTTCTTCATCAGGGCAACAACCTTCTCGGCCACCTTCATGTGTGCGCCGGAAAGGATGCTGATCCCGATCGCGTCCACGTCTTCCTGGATGGCCGCGCTGATTGCGTGTTGAGCCGTTCTCCGCAGACCCGTGTACACCACCTCCATTCCGGCATCCCGCAGCGCCAGGGCGACGAGGTTGGCGCCTTTGTCGTGACCGTCCAAACCCACCTTCGCAACCAGTATCCGGATTTTTCTTGCATCATTCATGTCTCACACTCCTCACTGCATGTGATTCCCACGCATACTGGAATCCCTTGGCCACCACATCTGTCATTCCTGCCCCTGCCTACTGCCTGCAGGGGCAGGCTCCGGCAGGAATCCCTCAGCACATTGAGCCAATGGATCCCCGCTTTCGCGGGGATGACGGCAATAAAATTCCCTCTCCCTTGAGGGAGAGGGTTAGAGCCTGTCCCCGCGAAGGCGGGGAGCGAGGGTGGCACAGAGGCGCCCCCTCATCCTGACCTTCTCCCCAGAGGGGAGAAGGAATTGCTAATGCACTTCACCAAAGACGCTTCTCAAAACTCCGCAAATCTCGCCTGCGGTCGTGTACTCCTTGACCGCCTCGATGAAGAACGGTATCAGATTCGCCTTGTCGTCCCGTGCGGCGTTCTCGATCTTCTGCAGGCACGCCTGGACCTTCGAATCGTCCCGTTCCGCCTTGAGCCTCTTCAGGTTTTCGATCTGCCTGCCCTCTGCATCCTCGCGGCGCTCTGCCTTGTAGGGGGACGTCCTCGGAATACGGATCTCGATCTCATCCTCCTCCGTGTACTTGTTCACCCCCACCTGTACGTCTTCCCCGGTGCGGAGCCTGGTCTGGTGCTCCCAGGCACTCTTGATCACCTGGTCCTTCATCCACCCGCTCTCGACCGCCTTCAAGGCCCCCCCCATCTCGTCGATCTCGCGGAGGACGTCGAACATCTCCTGCTCATACTGATTGGTCAATGACTCGATGTAGTGAGAGCCTGCGAACACGTCCTGCACGTCAGAGAGCTTGCACTCCTCCATGAGGATCCTGGAGGCGTCTGCGGCGAGTTGCCTCGCCTCGATGCTGTGGCCGAGGCCCAGGGGCTCGTCGTACGGGGGTTCGCACGCCGGGGGTTCCCCGATCAAGGCGGCAAACGCAGCCCCGACGGCGGCCCGGACCAGGTTGTTGAGGGGCCTTTGGATGGTCATGGGCCAGTACCCGCACAGGCCTCCTCCAAGCTCCTTGTAGATCCAGTTCTTCGGGTTCTTCGAATGAAACCGGTCGCGCATGATCTTGGCCCACACCCTCCTGGCCGCCCTTCGGGCTGCAGCTTCTTTGAGAAGCTCCATGCCGCCCCCGAAATTGAGGAAGGTGGTCTTGCCCACGAACTGATCGATTTCGAGGCCCGCTTCGATGGCAGCATCGAAATAGGCGATCCCGTTTGCAAAGGTAAAGGCGATCGCCTGCACGCGGGTCGCGCCCGCCTCCCGCATGTGATACCCGGAGATGCTGATCGTGTTCAGGTTCGGCATGTGCTCGGTGCAGTATGTAATCGTGTCCCGGGTCATCCTCATGGAATGCTTGACCGGGAAGATCTGGGTGCCCCGCGCCACGAACTCCTTCAGGATGTCGTTCTGCGGGGTCCCCCGGAGCTTGTCCAGGGGGATACCTCTCTTTTCTGCGAGGGCGGCATACATGGCTATGATGATGTTGGCCGTGGCGTTGATGGTCCAGTTGGAGGCGATCCGGTCCAGTTCCATGTCGCCCACAAAGGGCTCGTAGATGATCTCGAAGTCCCTTAGCGTGTCCACCGCGACGCCGACCCTGCCCACCTCCCCCTCGGCCATCGCGTCGTCCGAGTCGTACCCGGTCTGAGTCGGAAGATCGAAGGCGATGTTCGGGCCGCCTCCCCGCGAAGGCGTCTTCCCTCTCTGGATGTAGAATTCCCGCATGTCCTCGGCGGTTCCGTAGCCCGAGTAGCCGAAGGCGTGTCGGATCGTTTTGCCCCCTCCCAATTGCTTTCCCCGGCCCCACATCGGGATGTGCACCGGAATGGCGTGCCTGCCCGCCGTGAACGGGAACTCCCCGGGGAAGCCCACGTTCTCGAGGAAGTCATGCTCCGCCACGTCTTCAGGGGTGTAGTACTCGATCGGGGATTCACTGAGCCCGAGCCTTTGCACGCCTTTGGCGAGTGTGCCTTCCTCCCACTTCCTTCTTGCTTCACTGACCGATGCTTTCTGTTTCTTTTCTGACGACATATGAGAAACCCTCCTTTTCTTCTCTCCTGAGATCCTCCCACTTTTTTCTTGTATTTCTTTTTTACAGCAATTAATATGTGCATGCAAGAAAAAAGGGAATTCTGCAACAAAATACCATTTCAAGGTGAAACGTTTCGCATATTCTATTGAAATGCGTGAAACGTTTCGCATATTTCAGGTCACAGGTGAAACATGGGTCCCGGCAAAAGAATGAACATGCCTACCGAAGACAGGAAGGGGGACCGAGCGGCCCTGCTGGGCATCTTCCCGTCCAAGAAAGCCTACCTGGATTTCAAAGAGGACGATACTGCGGTGGCCCGGCGGGCCATCCCCCTTTTCGTCCGATACGCCAAGACCAAAGGTTTCATTCAGGAGGAAAAGGAGGGTGCCCTCGTCGACTTCATCGATCAGAATCGATCGGGTGAGGAGGAACGGAACCCGCCCAGGGGGCTCACCTTTGGCGAACTCGTGGAGGAGATCACGGACAACAACTCCGTGAACAGCCTGGTTGCCTGGTTGAACGGCGTGGCCCGGGATTTCGGCATGCTGGAAGTCCAGGCGTCCATGTTCAGCCGCCTGCGAAAGGACTTCAACCCCAACACTTCGAAAAAAAGGAACCTGTTGCGCCTCCTGGCCTTCTGGATCGGGGCGAACAGGAGCGAAGTCGCGTGGAATTACGAGATGCTCCTCAAACTTCCCAGGAACGTCCCGGAGGAAGACGCGCCGCCCGAAGAAAAGGAAGGCGTCCGTATCGCCTTCTCCCTGCAATCGAGGGGCAACATCATCGATTTCGACGCAGTGCAATGGCTTCGAAGCGAGCTGCCGAAGTGCATCAAAGATTTGAGACTCTACCACGTGAACTGGAAGCAGATCACCTACACGGCGACGACAGCCGCGTTGAGTCTTCCGAAGATGAAGGGCCCCTCCGGGGAGCCGAGGCTCTACAGTCAGGCGATTCGTGACAGCCTGGCCCTGGCGCACCAGATCTCGGTCCGGTGGAGGCTGTCCGATCATTCCAACCAACAGAGGTCCGTGATCATCGGGATCGCTGCCGGGCCGTTTTCGATGCTGGACACGTCCCTGCAAGCACTGGTCGCGACACGGCTTCCGGGCAATCTGGAGATCCGGCTGACCGACTTCGCGCGTCTCTGCGCACGCGTCGCCGAGGTCAAGGTGAGCTTTCACGAGTCTCCGAAGGAGGTGGAAGTCATCGACGGCCGGGTGCTCACCGTCTGGCCGGTCACTTCCTTCTGGTCCTTCCTGTACTATGATTTCATCCCGGAGCTCCTCGAAGAGGAGATGCTTCCCACCACCCATGCATCTCGCAGCGAATTCGACAACGCCCTGTATTTCTACGAAGTGAAGAATGATACGAAGTACCGTGCACTCCGGGCCATTCACCAGTTTCCCCAGAACACCCTCCTAGCCCTGGAGATCGCCAAGGTGTGCATCGCCCGTCGGATGTTCCACGAAGCCAATTCCGTCCTGTCCACGATTCTCGCCTCCAACCCCCAGCACCTGGTCACCCGGACCCTGCGGATGTCCATCTTCCGCCATTTGATGCTCGAGCAGTCGGACCTTTCCGCCTCTGCCCTGTTCTTCGAGCGTGCCCGTGAGGAGAGCGACCTGATCGAGAAGTACTGCGTGCAGGACGAGGAGAGCCTGTGCGAGACAGGCCTGCTCTATTTTGCACGGGCGGTCCAGTTCCTGACGATTCTGAGGAGTCGCCGTAAGGGTGAACCACCGATCGGCGACGTGTCGAAGGAGGAAGTCTTCCTTCTTCTCGAACAGGCGGAACGATGCTTTGCTCGGGGAACCGCCGTTTCACCTTCGGTCGGGCTGCGGCCCTTCCCGTGGCAGATGCAGATCAGGGCCCTCACAGCTCTGCTGAAGGAGAACGACCGGTTTTTCCATAGCAAGAGGCCCCTCGTCGATCCGTCGAACATCTACAGGCGGACCTGTCTCGAGTTCATGAACTTGATGGGATGGATGGGAACGACGGAAGTCGATGTCTCCCGGGAACAAGTGGACGCAATGGTCAAGCGCTTGCTGGCCACGGTACATACCTACACGTACAGCCGTTCCGTGCTCCTTCGAAACTACATCCCCTTTATCAAATATTTCTTCGCCGCCATCGTCTGGGATTTCACCCCGGTGATGACGGTGCGCCTGGCCAGGACGATCGTGACCTGGCTGGAGGAGGCAATCGCGGAAGCGCAAGCCCTCGATCATTATCGGATGGGCGTGTATGCTGTCGTGGGCTCCCTCTCCCAGATTCAGTCGGCCGGGCAGTTTGTCGCGTGCACGGAGAAAACCATCCGTACGATTCAAGGAATCATGGGAGAGGACCTGAAGTCGGAAGAGAATGTGGTACTGGATGACCCGAAACGATTCGGTCAGAAGATCCTCCTCCTGCACATGGATGAGAAGGTGGATCCGGGAATCATTGCCTAGAAGGAGAGGTACAGATGGGACAGGGTGAGGAACTGCTGAAGGAGATCAAAGGGAATGTGGGCACGCTGACCTTCAATCGTCCGGAGAGGAGGAACTCCATCACCCCGGACATGCTCGTGCAGATCCATTTGACGCTAAAGGAATGGGCGGAAGAGGGGACCGTGAGGGCCGTGGTGTTCACCGGCGGGGAAGGCAAGGCCTTCTCCTCGGGATACGACATCCTGTCTATTCCCACGGAGGTGACGGAAGAAACCAAGGAAGCCCTCAAGGCGAGCAACCCCCTGGAGCTTGGGTTGCACAGCGTGAAGAACTTTCCGTATCCGACGATTGCAATGATAAACGGATATGCTTTCGGGGCAGGGGTCAACACGTGCATGTGTTGCGACATCCGGATCGCCGCGGACGACGTGAAGATGGGCATGCCGCCCGCAAACTCGGGCTCGTATACCACCCGGAGGGCCTGAGGCAGTTCATTCATGTCCTGGGGATGGCCAAGACCCGGGAGATCTTCTTTACAGGCAAGACCTACCAGGGACAGGAGCTTCTGGACATGGGTCTCGTGGACCACCTGGTTCCCCGCTCCGAGCTGGCGGAGACGGCCTACGGCATGGCAGAGGAGATCGCAGGGAATGCGCCCCTGTCTCTCAAGGGGAGCAAGCGAATCATGAACATGCTGGAAGAGTCCCTGGCTCTCAGCGAGGAGCACCTCCCCGAGGTAGAACGATT
>JAQYVQ010000513.1 GCA_030145435.1 Syntrophobacteria bacterium
AAGACAGACTCCAGCTTCAACGCCTGAAGATGAGCCCCGATTCCCTCCTGCGGCTCCTCCCCCCCGGTGTCGCACGACCGCTCTCCCGAGCACCTCATGGAGCCCCAGGGGTAGACCCGTCCTACCATTTCGACGCCTTGGTGCGACATCACGCCGAAGCTCACCAACGCGAGCCTCGAAGGATACGTTTCCATTCTTCCGCGGCCCAGGCCATGGTCCCCTGCGAAGGAGGATGGCTTGCCAGGATTCCTCACAATCTGTAAACAAAGCGGACAGCCAAGGCCGTGCCGTTCGACCTTGCCGGAAGAGGCCCAGGAGCGAGGGATCCCGAGAAATTTGATTCCCTTGCGTTTTTCGACTCTCCGACTCAGGTTAGAGGGCCTGCTCACGCGGCACGCTCGTTGCAATTCGGCATCGGAATCAGGACGCGAAACATCTAAACCGTGCGGGGCTGGAAAGGCGTCCCTCACCGGTCTCAAATAATGTACTTATCTTAAATAGAACAAGAAATTGACGAGAAGAAAGGGGTCAGACAAGCCACAAAACCTAATAACCAATTGATTTTGATCAAGAAATTCCTTGACAGGGGAGTCTCTTTCTGCTTAATTGATAAACGCATTCTATTCTATTGGTGTGGATGCCAAGAGAAGAGAGAAATCTCCTTTCGGTAGCGAAGGGGCAACCCATGACGGAGGTGAGCACATGTCGCAACTGATGCGGGTCAACATGAACACCAAGGAGATAAGCTTCGAGGATTTGTCGAACAACAAGGATTACGGTGGTTTCGGTGGCCGTGGCTTGACCTCCATGATCGTCTCCAAGGAAGTGCCCCCTACCTGTCATCCCCTGAGCGAGAAGAACAAGTTGGTCATCGCGGCCGGCCTGCTGAGCGGGACCCCTGCAGCCAACTCCGGCAGACTTTCTGTCGGTGCCAAGAGCCCACTCACGGGCGGCATCAAGGAGAGCAATGCTGGGGGGACCGCAGCCTTCAAGCTGGGCAGGCTCGGCATACGAGGAATCGTGGTTGAAGGCCAGGCCGAGCCAGGCAAATTGTACTGTCTCATCGTGAACAAGGACGGGGCAACGCTCCATCCGGCTGACGAGTACAAAGGGCTCAAGAACTACGATTTGGTAGAGAAGTTGAAGGAGAAACACGGCGAAAAGGTAGGGACCATTTCGATCGGACCTGCGGGTGAGATGAAGATGTCATCTGCATCCGTCGCGGTCTCGGACCCAATGGGGCGGCCGACCCGACATGCTGGCAGAGGCGGTATGGGGGCGGTGATGGGGTCGAAGGGGCTCAAGGCGGTCGTTATCGATGATGCGGGTGCACCCAAGATCGAATACACGAACTTCGACGCCTTCAAGGAGGCAGCGGCCAAGCTGCGCAAGACCCTGCAGACCCACGACGTCACCAAGCCCGGGGGCGGCCTTGCCGTCTTCGGGACGAACGTACTCGTCAACATCATGAACGAGGCGGGGGGCTTTCCGACGAGGAACTTCACAGAAGGAAGGTTCGAAGGGGCGGAGAAGATCAGCGGCGAGACGATGCACGACGTCATCAAGGAGCGGGGGGGGGACACCACCCATGCGGGTTGCACGACCTGTATCATCCAGTGCTCCAACATCTACCACGACAAGGACAAGAACTATGTGACCTCAGCGCTGGAGTACGAGACCATCTGGGCAAACGGCGCGAATTGTGGAATCGACGACCTGGATTCCATCGCCCAGATCGACAGGCTGTGCGACGACTACGGCGTGGACACGATCGAGACAGGCTGTGCCATCGGCGTGGCCATGGCCGGGGGTCTCAAGGAGTTCGGCGATGCGAAAGGCGCGATCGAACTCCTCCATGAAATCGGAAAGGGCACGCCCCTGGGCCGAATCCTGGGGAACGGCGCCTCTGTGACCGGGCAGGCCTTCGGCGTGTCGGATGTGCCGGTGGTCAAGCGGCAGAGTATGCCCGCCTACGATCCGAGGGCCGTCAAGGGCCAGGGCGTTACGTATGCCACCACTCCCATGGGGGCGGATCACACCGCCGGATACGCGGTGGCTACGAACATCATGAAGGTGGGTGGATACGTGGATCCCCTGAAGCCCGACGGCCAGGTCGAGCTATCGAGGAACCTGCAGATTGCGACCGCCGCCCTGGACTCGGCGGGGATGTGCGTGTTCATCGCCTTCGCGGTCCTGGATATCCCGGAGGGCCTGGAGGCGATTCCCGAGATGCTGAACGCACGCTACGGGCTGAACATGACCCTGGACGATGTCACCAAGCACGGGCAGGCGATCCTGAAGGTCGAGCGGGCGTTCAACACGGCAGCCGGCTTTACAAACTTGGACGACAGGCTCCCGGACTTCTTCAAGGAGAAGAAGCTGGCTCCGCACAATGTGGTCTTCGACGTCTCGGACGAGGAGCTGGATCAGGCGCACAATTACTAGCGGAACAAAGAAGACTGTGGACGAGGAGGAGCGATATGAGAAGCGTCACACAAAGGGCCGTCATCGCGGCCGCTGTGGTCATTGCCTTCTTCCCCATGAGCACCTTCGCCGGGGTAGTCACGATCCTTGACGTGCAGAAGGGGGAGGATGTTTTTTCCTACGTGAAGAGAGTCAAAGGAGGATTCGACCAGACACTTTACCGGCAGGTCATCGGAGCCGCTAACCCTTACAAAGAGGGGGACGAGGCGATCGGCGTGGCTGCGGGTGACGATGCTTCGCGGCAGAATGCAAGGGCGCTTCTGGCGAACACGAAGGTTGGCGATCTCCATGACAACCCGCTGTTCGTGGACAACCAGCAGAAGCTGATCTGGGCGACCACCGACGCTGCGCAGTTGAAGAAGGTCAGGGGCTGGACCATGGGCCAGCTCAAGGAGTTCATCCTGACCTCCTCGGAGCCCGAGATCAAGGCGATGATGGTCGGCCTGGACAGCGACTCGATCGCCTGCGTGACCAAGATCTGCAGCAATGAAGAGTTGATCGTGATTGGACAGAAGGTCTTCAACCCGCTTCCGGGCAGGATGGTCGGTGCGAGAGGCTACATGGGCGCGCGAATCCAGCCCAACTCGCCCACCGACAACGTTGACGATATCATGTGGCAGACCCTCGACGCCTTTTCCTATGCCGTCGGGGATGTGGTGATAGGAACCAACCCGGTGGACAGCGAGCTGGACAGTGTCAAGAACGTCGAGAAGGTATTGCGGGACGTGGTCTACACGTTCAGGCTCGAGGATGTGATCCCCTGGTGCGTGCTCTCTCATATCGACATCCAGGCAGATGTCGAGAAGCAATACCCGGGCATGACGGCCCTCTGGTTCCAGAGCATAGCGGGGGTGGATGCTGCAAACAAGACCTTCGGCATCAGTATTGACTCGATGACGAAATACGCCAAGGCACGTGGGATTTCGAGATACGGGATCTACTACGAGACCGGCCAGGGAGCTGATTTCACCAACGGAGCCGGCGAAGGCTTCGACATGGTCGTGCACGAGTCGAGGAAGTACGGGTTCGCCAGGGCCCTGGCCCAGAATCTGGCCAAGGTACAGCCGCGGGGCGGCTACAGCCACCTCAACGACGTGGCCGGGTTCATCGGGCCGGAGGTCTTCAAGACCCGCGAGCAGCTCGTTCGATGCTGCCTCGAGGACATCGCCATGGGCAAGCTCCACGGGCTGTGTATAGGCCTGGACATCTGCTCCACCCTGCACATGACGGTGAGCCTGTCCGACCTGGACTGGTGCATCGATCAGATCATGCCGGCCAACCCTGGCTACCTGATGGCTCTTCCGACGAAGAACGACCCGATGCTGAGCTACCTGACCACGGCCTACCAGGACCACGTACGGATCCGGCACAAGTTCGGCTATAAGGTGGACGACAAGATGTGGGCCTTTTTCAAACAGATCGGAGTGATCGACTCGAACGGGAAGGCCACGGAGCACTTCGGGGATCCGACTTGGGTCTACTACCAGTACAAGCTGAGGAAAGGCGACAATCGTGACGTGTCTCGAATCATGGCAGAGGGCACGATGAGGATGCAGGAAGTGGAGGCTCGCGGCGTGCCTCTGGCCGTCGGCCATGGAAAGAATCCCTGGGATATGAATCCTGAACTGTACAAGAAGACCTGGGCCCTCTATGACGACGCCAAGGTCTCCCTGTGGGCCGAGCTCACGCCGGAGTTCATCAGCACGATTCCGAATGCCGTAACGATCACCACGAATTCCAAGGATCGTGAAGATTACGTCTCCCATCCGTCAACGGGTGAGGAGCTGAGCCCGGCAGCGGTCGCTACCCTGGAAAAACTGCGCGACTCCTGGGGCGGCAAGGTCCCGGACGTGCAGATCGTGATCTCCGACGGCCTGAACGCCAAGGCGATCATGGACGAAGGGCACCTCGAACCCTTTCTCAATGCGCTTCGCAGTGAGCTGAAGGAAGCGGGATTGACAGTGGACGAGAAGTACATCGTGGTGACGTCGGGACGCGTGCGTGCCGGTTATGCGATCGGGGAGGTTCTTTTCGCCAAGGCGGATGCGAACAAGCCCAAGGCGGTCCTGAACATCATCGGTGAGCGGCCGGGTTCCGGCCACCACAACTACTCGGTCTACATCGCCTCCCCAAAGGGGAACGTGTGGGCAGAGAAGAAGGTGGACCACGACATCGTCAAGGTTGTCTGCGGCATCTCGAATACGGCACTGCAGCCCACTACGGCGGCGGCCCAGACGGTGAAGATCCTGCAGGAAATGATCTAGTACGAGGATGAGAACGATCCTACACGGTTGAACGAAAAGGGCACGGTTCTCGTGCCCCTTTCGTTTCAGGGAGCAGGTGTCGTCTTTCCGACGATTCTGTACAGGCCTTTCACTGACCCGGGAGGGTCGCATCCGGGATGAGAACGCAAGGCATGAAGCCGGAGAAGAGCCTCACGTTTCCGGAGTACACCGTCCCGCCCCTTCCCCAGAAGATCAGGCTCTATGCCCTGGCGCTGGTGGAGGTGCCCTTCTACCGGTACGGGGAGATCGGCAACCTCCTGTATACGGTGGCGTACAAACTCAGGCTGTGTTCATGATGAAGAAAGGTTGCTAAGGTCGCTTTCCCATGCTGAAACTCGACAATGTTCGATACTCCATCGACGAGAAGAAGATCCTGAAAGGAATCTCCGCTCGGTTCGAGCCTTTCAAGATCCACGGGATTGTGGGTCCGAACGGCTCCGGCAAATCGACCCTGCTCAAGAATATCTGTCGGATCTGGGAACCGGAGGACGGCAAGGTTCTTATCAACGACAAAGACGCCAAGGCCTTCTCGAGGCGAAAGTTGAGCCGCACGGTTACCCTGGTTCCTCAGAACACGAACGTTGGCTTTCCCATATCGGTGTACGACATTGTGACCATGGGGCGAAACCCCCATCTGGGTCGCTTTCAGCCCATGAGAAAGAGGGATCGAGAAATCATCGACTGGGCCCTGAAAGAGACACAGTCGGAGGACCTGAAGGACAGGATGGTGAACGAACTCTCCGGCGGGGAATGCCAACTGGCCATCATCGCCCGGGCCCTGGCTACGGAAGCCCCGCTGATCCTCCTGGATGAGCCCACTTCGGACCTGGACATCAAGCATGCCCTGACGATCATGGACCTGCTGGTGGATCTGAAGGGGAAAGGAAAAACCATCATCGTGAGCGTCCACGACCTGAACCTGGCTCGGCGATACTGTGATGCCGTGGTCATCATCTATGAGGGAGGGGTCTTCTTCGCCGGCACTCCGGACGAGGCCCTGTCCAGGGAGAACATCAAACAAGTCTTTGACGTGGAAACGACCGAGATCCGATCGGATTCAAAGAGTTTTTTGTATTTTACTTAGAGAGACGGAGAGCGATGAAGAAAGGATGGGCCTTCCTGGTGGGGGGGATGATTCTGCTGGCCGCGGCCTGTGACGAGCCGGTCCCAGAGCGGTCCGCCGCCTTGCCGACATCGCCTCTCAATATGGAGGCCTTGAAGAAGGCGCTGAGCTATGCAAGGGGTGAGACACCGGCAGAGCAGGGATGGCCACGGACGATCAACTACACGTACAGGACTCATGATTTTCGAACGGATACCTTCCAGGAAGAGAAGAGGGCCTTCGAGATCAAACAAAGGCCTGTACGAATCGTGCCGCACGCCGTGGGCGTGGCGGAAATCCTCTGGGCGATCTGCCCGAGAGAGAGGTTGATCGCCTTCAACGACCTTTCCGCGGACCCGGAGTTCTGCGTCCTGGCCGAAGAGATTCAGAAGCGGGACCGGATCTTCAAGACCAAGCAGACGGAACTGATCATTGCCTACGAGCCGGATCTCGTGTTCACCGTCTTTTACTCCGGTGCAGAGTTCAAGGAAAAGCTGAAGCAGGCAAAGATCCCGTATTTTGACCTCGGTTATTTCGGGACCATCGAGTCGATCCGGTCACAGACCCTTCTCCTCGGAAGGATTATCGGCGAAGAGGGGAATGCAGAGGCACTGGTCGAGTTGATGGACACGAAGACCAGGGAACTCAAGTCGAAAATCCCTGAGGATCGTTCCGGGATCCGGGTCCTGTACTACGACGAGGGGGGCTACGTTCCAGGAAGGTCAACGAACTTCAACTCGATCTGCGAGATCATTCGTGCGGTCAACGTGGGGGGGGAGAAAGGCGTCAAGGCCTGGTCCCAGATCGACTACGAGACGCTCCTCAAATGGGATCCGGAAATCATCCTGGTGCCGGAGGGGAGCGGGCTGAAAGAGCAAGTGCAGTCGAATCAGATGCTGGCCCACGCCAGTGCGGTGAAAGAGGGCAAGGTCTTCGCAGTCCCGGGGATCTACCTGCGTGTGGCCTCCCAGTACATGATCCTGAGTGCAAACTACTTCGCAGGGGTTGTCTATGAAGGGGGCTTCTAGTCTCGTGTGGACGAAAGAGGCGGCGCTGTTGGGAATCCTGGTTCTCCTGATTCTGCTGGGAGGGTTCCTGGCCGTTTCGTACGGCTCCTGGTCGATCGAGAAGCAGGACGTCTTACAGATCCTGCTCGCGAAGTGCGGCCTTTACGACGGACCCATCGACAGGGTGGAATCGACCATCGTCTGGGACGGCCGGATGCCCCGGCTGGTCGCGGCCTTCCTGGTCGGGTTTTCCCTGGCCGCTGCAGGGGCCATCATGCAGGGCGTTTTCAAGAACCCCATGGCCAGCCCCGGCGTGATCGGCATAAGCTCCGGCGCCGCCCTGGGGGCTGTGATCGCTCTTTACCTGGGCCTGGCCGCGAGATCCCTTTTCCTGCTTCCAGTTTCTTCGATCCTGTTCGCCCTGATCACGCTGGCGTTGGTGTTCATCATCGCCACATCGAGGGGACACACGTCCATCTCTACGCTTCTGCTGGCCGGGATTGCGCTGAACCTCATCTTCGGGGCCCTGACCTCGTTCGTGATTACGCTGAGCACGAGAGAGTTCGACGTGGGCCGCGTCATCGTGACGTGGCTGATGGGTGACCTGAACAACCGGTCATGGGAGCACGTGCAGATCGTCCTGCCGACCACCCTCCTGGGGCTGACGGGCACCCTGTTCTTCGTGAAAGACCTGAACATCCTGATGATCGGAGAAGAGACGGCCACGAACCTGGGTGTGAACATCCGTTTGGCACGCAATATGCTGCTCTTGGCTTCGTCGGTCATGACCGGAGGCGCCATCGCTGTTTCCGGCGTGATCGGCTTCGTCGGGCTGCTTGCGCCGCACATGGTGCGCGGCCTGATCGGGCCGGACAACCGTAAGCTGATCCCCCTGGCAGGCCTCCTGGGGGCGGTATTCGTTATCTACGCAGACCTCTTCGTCCGGCTCGTTGTGCAGGTAGACCTGAAGATAGGGATCCTGACCTCGCTCATGGGCGGGCCCTTCTTCCTGTACCTCATCATCCGGTACAGGAATCGTTTTGAGTATCTTTGATGGATTCGTCATATCTCCAGAATGGGGCGGAATAGGATGTCAGAGCAAGAAATCCTGATCGAGTCGCATGCGGAAAAGATCCGGGCAATCAAGGCGGAAGTGGCAAAGGTCGTAGTGGGTCAGGAAGAGATGATCCACCTGATGATCTACACCTTCTTCTCCAAGGGGCACATCCTGCTGGAAGGGGTTCCCGGGCTGGCCAAGAGCCTGGCGGTGGAGACCTTTGCAAAGGTGGTCGGGGGGGACTTTAACCGGTTTCAATTCACCCCGGACAAGATGCCGAGCGATATCACGGGGACGGTTGTCTGGAACGAGCGGGACAAGAAATTATAGAACTGTCAAGAGAAATCATGACAAGGTTCTCGTTCAGCATCTGTCAATCCTTCGACCAAGAATTAGGTTCGTATCGAGTCTGGAGAATGGCAAACCATAACTGTATTCTAAAAATCCGAGAATCACTTGATGATGTGTGCTTCTGGAAGTGAAGTTCTGTGGGCTAGACGGGAGGGAATTTAGCAACAACCGTGCCACACTTCACAGCCGCTGAGTTTGGGGGTGAACCGCTTGAAATGGCAGCAACGGAAGGGGCTTACGGCGCGGGTTCAACGGTACGCTCGGCCAAGGAGATGTCAGTCGCTTTGACAGGCTGTAAAGCGGGGGGCTTGCGGGGGGCCTCTATGAATCGGATGTTCCCTGCCCCTCGGCTCTGTGCACGTATTCGTTACGGAGTCGGGCTTCTATGGCGTACGAATTCTGAAACTTCTCGACGATGAACTTCTCGACAATTTTGCCCAGGCCGAGGATTTTCACCGTTATGTCGCCATCCAGGCGCTGAATCCACTGATTCCCCTCCCTGTCGAAGGCGATCCGTGCCCCAGCCTTGATTTTGTCCCCCAGCCTTGCCGGAATGAATTCAAGGGTCGCCGTATTGTTCTGGGTATCGAGGATGAGGTCCGCCACGAAAGAATGGGTGGCTCCGCCGAGGGCCTTCTTGACCGGTGCCGGCATGGAAACCTCCATGGTGTACTTCATCTTGACGTAGATCTTGTCGTCCTGGGCTCGGTTCTCGATGACCTCCACGTCACGGATTTCCGGATGATTCTGGCTTAGATACGAAAGCGCCCCTTCGTCCACCAGGTATTTCTGGTAGACCTCGGGCGGGAAATCGCACGGGTAACTCCCCGAAAGCTTCATCACTTCGCCTCCGACGGTCGCTGTGTGCTCCGTGTTGGGAACGGCTGGATGGCCCGTATTGGCTGTAGGATGGTATCGTCCGAGCGTACCGGGAGGGCCCGAGCCCCCCCGGCAACCCTGGTTCAGATGGACGCGATCTCGTCCATCATCATCAATTCCATGTCCCCTTCGACGAGGGACTGTGCCTTCCCGAACAACTCGGCCAGTTGGGCTGAGGAGGAGTGTACCCCAAAGGCTGCGTCGTCCTTGTATTTCTCCACTACGACCACGAGATTCGGGTTGGTCCGGTCTCGATTGACTGTGTAGTACACGGTGCCTTCCTCCTGTTTCACCGACGGGATGATATCTTTCAGTAACTGGACGAGATCATCCGCCTTTCCCTCTTTCACCTTGATCTTCGCGATGACTGCAAGCATCTGACTGCCTCCTTGTCTGAGGTTCGATTGGCTTCGATTCGCACTCATCTTTTCATCTGTGCCTGCCAAGGTCAATACCCCCCGAGGAGCCACCCATCCCCGCAGACCACCCCAAAGGCGAAAGGTCAAAGGGCAAAGGCGAAAGGAAAGAGGGATCAGGGGGCAGTCCCCATGCCCGTGTTTACGCGACAGGAGGCTATGTGGTAAAAAGAAAGATTCTGCCCAATTCGGGGGGGACCAGGACGTAGGGCGTGACAGCGTGCAGCGTGGGGTGATCGAGCATGGCAAGCCTTGAAGATGATGGAAAGGGAGTGCAGAAGGAAGGCGCGAACTCGGCTGGGCGCAGGGGGGTCCCCAAGATTCTCTTGTTTCTCCTGCTGTTGGTGGGCCTGGCTGCCGCCGGTTTGTACTACGGGTACAGCAAGACCAGGGTGAGGACGGACAATGCCTATGTTCACGCCACGATCTACCCCATCAGCGCCCGGATCCCCGGCACGGTCCTGGAGGTTCTGGTGAAGGACAACCAGCTGGTCGAACGGGACCAGCTGCTGGCCCGGCTCGATCCGGAGGATCCTTCCCTCAAGGTCCGCATGGCCAAGGCCACTCTGGCGTCTGCCCATACGCACCACCAGGAGGCGCAGATCGGCCTGAAAGCGGCGGAAGCCGAAGACAGGCTGGCCGAGGCCAAGCTGGCCCAGGCAAAGCTCGACCTGGCTCGAGCTGAGACCCTGTGGAACAAGCGCTCGATCTCGAAGGAGCAGTACGATCGTGCCGTCACCCAGAATCGCGTGCTCACCGCCCAACGGCTCGTGACCCAGGCCAGGATCGGGGCGGCCAAGGCACGGATCATCTCCAGCGAGACGACCTTCGAGAATGTGGAGGCACAGCTGGCCCATGCGGAGCTGATGCTGAGCTACACCGAGATTCGCTCTCCGAGCAAGGGCTCCGTGAGTCAGAAGGCGGTCGAGGCAGGCAAGGTCGTTCAGGCCGGGGCCCCGCTGATGGCGATCGTGGACCTGGAGGATTTTTGGGTGGAGGCCAACTACAAGGAGAACCAGCTCGAGGAGGTCCGTCCGGGGCAACAGGCAGAGGTGCGCCTGGCCATCTATCCGGACCATGTCTTCCACGGCCACGTGGAGAGCATCCACGCAGGGACAGGGGCTGCCTTTTCTCTGTTCCCTCCTGAGAACGCCACTGGGAATTGGGTGAAGATCGTCCAGCGTATCCCGGTCAAGGTCGTCCTGGATGGGGTTG
>JAQYVQ010000515.1 GCA_030145435.1 Syntrophobacteria bacterium
TGTAATACGGGTCCTTTGGCTTCATTTCGAGGACATAAACGGGCATCTTCACCCATAGCCAATTCACGGGCGCCCACTGGGCCCCCTGCCATCCCTCTTTCTCATATCCGTAGACCGTGACCTCTATGTCTTCCGATGACAACCACCCCCCTTCCTCGCCTTTGACGAGGCGTCCCGGGGCTGCAGAGGGAAAGGGCGCGAGGGCTTCTTGCTTTCTCAGAATCTTCCACTCCATGGCGGTCACCTTCCCGTCATAACCGCCGGCGTCATCCACCGCCCCATCAGATCCGAACATTGCATCCGAACGGTTCGCCGAACTCATCCGACGCACTCTTCGAATCGCTGGGACAAAGGCAAACGTATTGTCCTGCTTCTGCGGATCTAAGTAGCGCCATGTCATGACTGCCGAGCCGGCAATGTCATAAGGACTCTTTGCGACGAAAAGCGTGTACTTCTCCATATGGTCCGGATTCGGTCTTGCCACGGATTTCGGGGTCCCAACCATCACCAGGTTGTGCATCTCACCATGCGTCGTTCTGGCATAACCCGACCTTCTTAAATAGTCCACGCGGAGATAAGCGAGGAAACTCCCACCGATGTATCCCGTGTAAAAGAAGTTGTACACCATCTTCTCGCCGGCCTTCGGGCCCTCCGGATCTATTTGCGGAAAGGGATGACCGACAATGTGCTTCCCCCGTTTCCCCGTTTCCTTCTCCACGATCCAGTCGTTCTCGTCGAGCACATACTTGCCTATGTTTTCACGGGAGGCTCGCAGGGCATGGGGAGGTAGATAGTCGCGAAGTTTGTAGTTCAGCTCACCGATTTCGAGGACGAAGTCACCCTTCTTGATCCAACCGATGATCTCATCAGGCAAGAGGCCCTCGGCCTTCTCCCAGTTCGTCTTGTCGAGCACATCGCCGGGGGAAACATCACAAAGGCCCTGAGAGGTCATGAGCAGGACGAGACAGGGTGTGAGGACAAAGAACGTTAGGAGTCTGAACCGCATCGTGGTGTACCTCCCGCTTGTAAGAATTCATGTCCTCCAGGAAATCAAGAGCATCGATATCCTATCTTGGTTCCCGATGTCACTTAAGCATCTCGAAAAGCCTAAGGGCGCTGTCTGCAGCCAGCTCTCCTCCGATGCCGTGTACTCCCGAGTCTGCGCTGCAATGATATAGGTTCTTGATTTCCGGATCCTCAATGGGAGGCCGGTTTTCGCCTACCTGACCCAACTTCTGTGCTATGCCGATGACATTGCCGTCCTCTCCAAAGAGATTCTCGACGTCTCTGGGTGAAGTGTAGTTCGTCCACATGATATGCTCGCTGATGCCTGGGAAGGGGACTTCAAGGCCGTTGATAAAGGCCTGTTCCCACTTCTTCCGGTCCTCCGGTGAAATATCGAGAGCCTTGCTGCCCACACCAGCACCTGCAATGAGAAGTTGCCTTCCCTCGGGGCAGCAAGAGGGATCCACGTTCGAGAGAATTGGCACCATCAAGATT
>JAQYVQ010000552.1 GCA_030145435.1 Syntrophobacteria bacterium
CTCGTTGAAACCACCCAGGACGTTGAATATGCCCTTGATGCCCCTGATGCGGGATGTCTGCCCGCTTTCGAGGGCCAGAGGAAGGGGGCCCATGCCGTCCGGAATCTCGAACCCGAGGGCCCCCTCGTTCCGGACGAGTCCGCCCGGGCGATCATAACGTCCGCACAGGGCGTTCAACGTCATGACAAGGTGGATCCCGAGGTTCTGGTGGCGGGACACGTGCACGCCTTGGCCGCTGGTGGCGCCGCCTCTCTCCGGTGCAGCGAACATGCGTGCCGCCTCGAGGATCAGGTTTTCCGGCACACGGGTGCGTTTCGAGACATAGGCAAGGTCAAAGTCTTCCAGGGATACGCGGAGTTCGTCCACACCGCTCACGGTGTTCAGAACGTACTCCTTGTCGTAGAGTTGTTCATCCAGGACGACCCGGATCATGCCTGCGAGGAGGGTAGGGTCCTCTCCGGGCTTCACCTGGAGGTGAATGTCCGCCAGCCGGGCGATAGAACTCCGCCGGGGATCGATCACGATGAGCTTCATGCCCCGTTTCTGGCTGTCTCTCAGGCGTTTGAGGGGATTCGACTGGGGCATGATGAGTTGTTTAGAGTCGACCGGATTCGTGCCGACGAACATGGCAACATCCGCCCTGGGCACATCAAACAGGCTCACAGGGACAGGGCCGCCGAACAAGCGGAACAAGGCAACGGAAAAACCGGGCGAGTCGACGGTGAAGCAGGTATACATACTTGGAGAACCGAGGGCCTCGATGAATTTGGAGGCGTACCAGGGACCGGACGCTGAGTTGCGATACCCGCCGCACCCAACGTATGCGGCAACGGATCGAGGGCCGTATTTGTCTATGATTTCCTTCAGTTTCGCCGCGATTTCGTCCAGGGCCTGCTCAGGCGGGATTTCGTTTCGGCGGCCGTCCGCGAGCTTCTGGGCCGCCAGGAGCCGGTCCGGGTGGTAGATGCGTTCGAGCTCCGCTCTGCCTTTGATGCACGTATAGCCCTGGGAAACGACATTGTCCGGATCTCCGCGTACCGCCAATACCCGGTTCTCCTCTACGTCTACCTCGATTCCGCAAGAGGCGTGGCAAAAGCGACAGAAGGACTTCTTGGTTTCCATCATGTGACGACCCTCCCTCTGAAGATCATATCTCGCGACCGGCCCAAGCTGCGTCAGAGGTGGCCTGGAGGGCTGTAGCGGGGTTCCGTGCATCGCCGATCACATAGACTTCGGCCACCTTGTCCTTGACGGCTGCAGACAGGTTGTCGGCCGATTTTGCCCCTGTGGCCAGAATTACATACTCGGCATCCTGAACGGAGACATCTTGGCCGTCTCGGGTGAACAGCACCCCATCATCGACGATTTCCTTGGCTTTGGCCTTGAGCATGATCGTCACTTGTTTTTCGCGCAACCTCTCCATGAGCAGGTGCCTTGCCTCTGAGTTCCCGTCCAGGGCGAGCCTGTCCTGCATCTCCAGGATGGTCACATGGGTGGGAGCCACACCCAGGTTATCCGTGGTTTGCGCCAGGAAGTCGGCTGTTTCGCAGCCCACGAGGCCACCACCAACGATAACGACGTTGCCGGCCAACGAGGCCTCATGGCCGGTCAGGACCTCCCAGGCCGTGACGACATTGTGTCTGTCGACTCCCTGAAGGGCTTCCGGGATCAGGGGCCTGGCTCCTGTGGCCACGATGAGCACATCCGGCTTGCGCTCGTCGATGAGTTCCGGGGTGACTTCCTTGCCCAACTCCACCTGTACGCCCGCTTTCTGTGCTTGTGTGGAAAGGTACTGGATCAGCTGGCTGATCTCCTGCATGAAAGGGGGTACGCTGGCGATGTTGATCTGTCCACCCAGTTTCTGTTCCTTCTCACAGAGGGTCACCTTGTGCCCTCTCAGGGCCGCCACCCGCGCTGCTTCCAGTCCGGCCGGGCCTCCACCCGCAACCAGGACGTGCTTCGGTTTGTCAGCGGGGACGAGAGCCATCTCCCTCTCCTTTCCCGCAGCCGGATTTACGATGCAGGTGGCATGCTGCCCTTGCACAACGGTGCCGATACATCCGATGTTGCAGGCAATGCAGGGCGCGATGTCCTCCAGATCGCCTGCAGCGGCCTTGTTGGGCAGCTCAGGGTCGGCATGGAGCGCCCGTCCCATGGACACCATGTCCGCCTTGCCGGTTTCCAGGACGAACTCCGCCAGCCGGGGGGTGTTGATCCTGCCCACGGAGATCACCGGTATGTCGACCACCTGCTTTATGGCGTGTGCAAAGTCCGCATTGAGGGCGAGAGGGGTTCCAGATGGGGCAACGACCGCCCAGAAGACGGTGGGGATGGTGCCGCCCGACACCTCGATGGCATCTACACCGGCATCGACGAGGATGCGGGCAATGAACTGGCTCTCCTGAAGGGTTCGGCCACCGGTTCGCCGCTCGTCCCCGGCAATCCGTACGATGAGGGGGAAGTCGGGGCCGACCTTGTCCCGCGCCGATTTGATGATATCCAGCAGGATCTTCGCTCTTCGTTCCAGGGAACCGCCATAGGCGTCTGTTCGCTTGTTGAAGAAGGGGGACATGAAGGATCCGACCAGGGCATAGCCGTGAGCGGCATGGATCTCCACCGCGTCGACGCCGGCCTGCTGAGCGCGCCGAACTGCATGCCCGAAGTCCTCGACAATGGCCTCGATTTCGCTGCTGCTGAGTTCTCTGGGCATGCTTCGAAAGATGCCGCGCCCGGCCACGGGGGAGGGGCCGACAGGATCGATCCCTGTCAGGATCTTCATGGACTCAGGCCCCGGATCCATGAGTTGTGCCGCCAGTTTCGCGCCGTGGCGATGCACGGCGTCCGCCAGCTCCTTCCAGCTCGGAAGCAGGGCATCATCGTACAGGCACAGGGGGAGCAATCCGTATTTCCGTTCGGGATTCACCGCGCATGCCTCGGTGATGATCAGACCTGTGCCGCCTTTTGCGCGGGCTTCGTAGTAGTCACGGTACTTCTCCGTGACCGTCCCGTCCATGGCCCCATAGCCCATGTGCATGGGGGGCATGACGATTCTGTTTCTTACGACCATGCTTCCGATTGCGATCGGAGTGAACAAGCGTTTGAACATAATGGCTCCTTTCTTACAAAGAGTACCTCGACCGTGGGTCCTTTACTCGTGACGAATCTTGCGGAATGCTTTTATCGCTTCTTTGTTCATCAGGTCCATGGCGTTCGGATGGATTCGCTGGAGCCACCACATGACCCGGGCGTGGAAAGGGAAGACGATGATTCCCTTGTTGCGCTCCACCCCTTTCAGGATCTCCTGCGCTGCTTTTGTCACGTCCATCCGTTTGAAGGGAACCTGGGCGTAGAACTCATCATTGTCCGCCTTGCGTATGGTGGCGGCGTCGTAGAGGCCCGTTTGTACAAACCCCGGGCAGATTACGCTGACCTTGACTCCCAGGGCGGCCCCTTCGGCCCGGAGAGAAGTGGAAAGTCCCACAATAGCATGTTTGGTCGTGACATAGAGGCAATTGGTCGGGATCGAGACCAGGCCCAGAACGGAGGCCGTGTTGACGATGTGGCCGAAACCCTGCTCGACCATGAGCGAGTAGGCCGCTACGGTGCCGTGGAGCGCTCCCAGCAGGTTGATATTGATGATGCGGTCCCAGTGCTCCTTTTCCATGTCGCGCACCTCACCCTGGATGGCGATGCCCGCGTTGTTGAACATGTAGTCGAGCCGTCCGCGCTCGGCCGCCGTCTGCTCGATCAGCTTCTGGATATCCTCGTCAGAGGTCACATCCAGGTGCGCGGCCTGGGCCTTGCCCCCATTCCCAACAATCCCCTCGGCAACCTTTTTCGCCCCCTTCGTGTCGATGTCGGACACGACGACCGTGGCTCCGCGTTTGCCCAGGGCCTCGGAGACGGCACGTCCGATACCAGAGGATCCTCCCGTGACGATTGCGACTTTGTTCTTGAACGGATTCTTCATTGCGAGTCACTCCCCTGGGCTGATTCACTTGCACATGCTGAACGGAAAACTGTCATCCCTGCCCATTCTTTTCGAAAATCGAACAAAAACGCACAGATACCTTCGCTGTTCTTCGGTATTCGGAATTTATATTATTCGTAACATATCGGGTGCCCCCTGTCAACGGAATTCATTTGATTGTAGGATTGTCTAGTTGAAGTAATCTATTGACATATATGAGAAAAACTACCATAGTAAGAATGACATGTCATTCTCAGAATGTCATTTTCAGTATTCTGAAAGGGGCGGAGAAGCATGAAGCCGGAATACCGAAGAAAACAGATCATGGAAGTCGCAAAGAAGGTGTTTGCCGCACAAGGGTATCACAAGACCAATATCGAAATGATCTGCAAGAAGGCAGGCATCGGCAGAGGAACGATCTATCGATATTTCAAGAACAAGGAAGCGATCTTCGCCGTCATCCTGGAAGAGAACCTCGAAGAGATGAACCGGCAGATGGTCGACGGATATGACCTACAAGGAGTTTTTTTCGACACCAGAGATGAAATCGTGCAAGCCTACGTCGACAGCGTGGAACGGATCCTGACCTTCATGCTCAGGGACCGCGACTTCGCCAGGATCGCGCTCGAAGTATCGACCGGTGTCAGCAAGCGATTCACACAGATCCGTCAAGATTACGAACGCAAGTACATCTCCTTGATCCGGAGCATGATGGACCAGTGGAAAGGCAATGACCTTGTCAGACAGGATCTGGATACGGAACTGGCAGCCATCAGGGTGAGTGGGGCCATGGAGAAGATCGCCTGGACCTTCCTGTTCGATCAAAAAATAAAGTTTGACCAGGAGCAGATCAGGGTCTTGGCGAAGAAGAATGCAGAACTCGATCTTCACGGGATGCTTATTCCGGAGGCAAAAGCTCCCGTTGGCGGATTTCGCATCTCGAACAAGTAGGGAGACGAGCACATGACACAAGATTCTCGCCAACAGAGCCTGAACAGGGCGAACCACAGACAAGAGCCCGCCCCCAGGATCAAACAGGACAAGTGTACAGGCTGCGGACTCTGCGCCTCGGTGTGCCTCGTAATGGAAAAACGGAACAAGAAAATCGTCATTACGAGACCGGATCTGTGCATTCGCTGTGGTCATTGTGGAGCCATCTGCCCTTCGAACGCGATCGTGGGGCCGTCGGTCGAGGCCAAGCGGTTGACGGACCGGGCCCGAGCTGCTGCACCCTCTGCATCTTCTCTGCAGTTTCTTCTTCGTTCCCGCAGATCCGTCCGTAGATACAAAAATGAGCCGATCAGCCAGAAAGACATGGACAAGATTCTCGAGGCGGGCAGATACACGCCCACAGGCACGAACAGCCAGGGCATAGAGTACATTGTCATGACCGATCGGGACCAGATCGCGCGTCTTGGGAAGATGGCCATGCCGTCTATTATTAAGCTCTTCGGTATGGCGGTGCGCGTTTCCAAGATTCCGGTCCTGGGAGATCTCATGCTGGGGAACCAGGCCGCAGAGAACTTCCAGAAAATCTACACGCCGGCCCTCAAAGCGATTGACGAGTATACGAAGAGAGGGGACGACAGGCTCTTCTACCACGCCCCGGCCATCATACTCGTGCACGGCGAAAAGCTGGACGATATGGCTTTTTCCTGTTCGGCGGCCCTGTTCAGTTGCATGCTGATGGCCGACACCCTGGGTATCGGGTGCTGCCTGAACGGGTTCCTCGTTCTGGCAGCCAACCGCGAGCCCAAGGTCAAGAAGTGGCTGGGCATCCCGAGAAACCACAAGGCCCACGCCGCAATGACCCTGGGTTACGCGAATGTGAAGTACAACCACCTGGTCAAACGAAATCCGGTCAGGGCCAAATATTTGTGAGAGGATCTACAGAGAGAAACGGGGGAAAGGGGCAATGACTGAAGATAAAGAACTCGGGCGTGTGTTGGAGATTCATGATGCACTGAGAGAAGTCACCCAGGCCTGGGTCCGGAGCGAAGATTGGGACGAAGAAGAGGCGCAGCGCCTCAGGGAGGAAGCCGTCCTCCTGAACCACAAGCGCTACTTCAGGAGCATTCCCGCCTATCGGGCCCTGGCAGAAGACGTGGGAGTGGATGAAAACGTTACGGACGTGGAGGTCATCAAGGCGGATCTCATGTTCGCAACCGACATCTTCAAATCCTATGATCCGACTCTCATAGATAACGCTGACTGGCAGCAGATGACCGTGTGGCTTCGAACGGTCTTCGGCGGCGAATTACCGGGGGACTATTCAAATATAGAGAGCCTGGAGGAATGGCTTGCAAAACTCATGGAGGCAGAGCTCAATATCATGACGAGCAGTGGAACCTCGGGTCAGTATTCCTTTGTGCCTCGGGATATGAATACCCGCATGGCCCTCATGATGAATTCTGCGCTCGTATTTCAGCCTTTCTTCGCAAAAGTCCTCGAAAACATCTCCGAATACGATGCAGCCATCCTTAATTTCAGCAGCGGATCCGCCGGCGTCCAGGCTGCCAGCAACAGCATTGGCAATATCGTGCAGACCGCCCATTATCTGTACGACATGCACATGCCTGCGGACGCCGTTCGTGTTCTTCAAAGAGGACCGAAAAACGATGAGGAAAGGAAGTTCATCGAGGAGTTCGAGAGGGTGATGACAACGGAAAAGGATCTCCGGTACGAAGTGATGCTGGACAACATCCGTGCGTCTTTGAAGAAAGGGAAGAAGATCCTGATGCAGGGCGCCTGTTATCAACTGAAGGAGCTCTGCACAAAGGCCGTCGAACAGGGGAGCGTGATCTTGCCGGAAGGAAGCATTCTGCTCTTTGGAGGAGGGTGGAAGACCTTCGAGGGCGAGAAGATGGGGAAGACGGAACTCCTGCAAGTCATTGACGCGGCCTTTGGTCTGAAGGGAGACAGCGCCATCGAGGGCTATTCCATGATCGAGATGAACACGATGATGACCTGCTGCAGCGAAGCCCGATTTCACATCCCGCCCCTTATCGAGCCTATCGTTTTAGATGAAGACCTCTTGCCGAAACCGGGTGCCGGCCATAGGGGGATATTCGGCTTCCTGGACCCCTTCGCCTTGTCCTACCCGGGATTTCTCATCTCCGGAGACGAGATCAATCTCTGGCATGGTGAATGCTCATGCGGCAGAAAGGGGTACGCCATAGATGGGGAAATCCAGAGAGTCGCCGGAAAGGAAGTGAAGGGATGCGGTGGCGTCATGGCTTCGGTAAAGGCTTAGGGAGGGAGTCGTGAAGATGGCGACAATAGAAGAGCTGTGCCGGGAGCATGATCTCCTTACTTTGGGGAAGGACAATATCGTACGGGTCCCCTTCCTCATCAAAGGTACCCTCCGGGTGCCTCCCGTCGTGGGGATGGACAGAATACAGGAGGCCTTTTCGGCCAAGGAAGAAGCGACGGGAAAACCGCCAAATGCCGTTACCACGGTCCGGCTGGAAGACGCACAGGTGCTCAGAGAGCCTATCATGGACCGGGAGACCATGCGCACTACGGACGAGTTTGTCTATCAGGTTCTTCCTGCCTTTGACGCTGAAGAGTTGATCGAGCGCGACTTCGACCGCGTGGTAGACGAGCTTTACAATCTGCCCTTCGAGGAAGTGCTTGATTTCCTTGGGAAGCTTTCCTCCGCCCTGTCGTCATGCCCGGAACTCCTGGACGCGTTACAGCAAGTGTTTCGGCGGACAGCGACCGTTGCAGACATGTATATTGATTTCTCCTTTACCAGTCTCGGGTATTTGCTGAATCCGGACGCTGCCAGGGAGATGGTTGACAGTGAGCTCTCGAGTTTCGGGATCCAGGGATCTCGCTTCATGGACAACTGGGTACAGGTTTCCGATACGAGCATGGATGGGCTGTCCGGACAGCTGTGTCCTACAGAAGCAAAAGAGACTTCCGGGGATTACAAGAGCCCAGAGAAGATGTACTTGAGAGCCATGCCCACCCGGCAGCTTCACCTGACGGCCGGGAACGCTCCGGCCATCCCGATTATCTCCACCTGCAGGGCCATTAGTCTCAAATCCCCGGCGGTCATCAAGTCCCCTTACGGGGCCACGCTGGGGGGAGCCCTGGTAAGCCTGGCGGCCTGCGCCGTAGCTCCCGATCATCCGAGCGTCCGGAACCTCTCCATCGTTTACTGGCCGGGCGGAGATGAGAGTGTGGAGGATGTCTTTTTTGGCGCTGAAGCCTTTGACAGGATCGTTATATGGGGTGCTCCCGATGCCGTTGCAAGTGTGAAGCGTCGGGCCCTGTTCACGAAGCTCGTGACCCTGAATCCACGCTACGGAATGAGCTGGATAGGGCGGGAGGCATTCGAGAACGGCGAGTACAAGGAAGCGGCCAGGCGGGCAGCCATTGATACTATGGTCTGGAATCAGAAAGCCTGTATCGCATCCTCTCTGCACTATGTGGAAGGGGATGAGAATCAGGTCATGGCCTATGCCGAGGCCGTCCAGAAGGAACTCGCCGAATGGGATCGTGTTGCTCCGAATTTTCTGGATCCCTCGGCCCAGGGACAGATCCGAAGACTGCGCCGCGGAAAGCTCATGAATGCGCAATGGCTGGTCAACAAACAGAACGAAGGCGACAAGAAGAACGAGGGTATCTCCTCGGTGGTCATCGTTGTCAAAGGTGAGTTCGACATGATGGACCATACCTTGAGCCGGATGGTGATCGTTCGTCCGGTGTCTCGCCTCGAGGATGCCCTTCCGTATCTGAACAACAGTGTATCCACGGTTGGGCTGTTCCCGGAGTCGCGAAGGATGGAGTTGTGCGATCGCATACTGGCCAGGGGCGTGTCAACGAGTTATCCGCTGGGGATGGCCGACCGAATGTCCACCGGATTGGCCCACGACGGCATGAAGGTGTACAGCGAACTCATGGATTGGAAGAACCGATAGGAATCAAGAAAAGAGGGGATCCTGATGGGCACGGAAAAGGAAACCGTCGTTCTTGGAGCCGGTCTTGCCGGAATGGTAGCTTCCATCATCCTTGCGCGCGAGGGGCGCGAGGTAAGAGTCCTTGAAAGTGCGAAGGGGCTCGGCGGCAACTCGCCGTTCCATCCTTCCCTGCACGCCACGCCGATCGACATGGACAAGGTCGCGGCCTGGACGGGACTCGACACGAACCGGATGTTTACGCTGGGCAACGTGAGTGAGACCTTCATCGGCACACAAGTTTTCTATCAGAAACCCATGTACATCGTTGAGCGGGGGAACCGGTCCACTGCAATCGATACGTACCTTTTCGAAGAAGCCGAGAAGCTAGGCGTTGCGTTCGAGTTCGGACATCACGTGAAGGACCCGAAGGAGTTGCCGAAAGGAAGCATCATCGCCACGGGATACCACCCTTCCATGTACAAGGCCTTCAACATGCCTTGTGCCAAGGGAGAAGGGTACAACCTGATCGCGGAAAACGACGATCCCAGTCTCGAAGGCAACGTGTACTCATGGATCGCTCCGTACACCAAGGACTACGCTTACGGTTGCGTGCTGAACGGGATGAGGTATCTCTTGCTGTTTTCACGATTCAGCATGCCGAAAGAAGCGCTCGACCAGTTCCAGAAAGACCTGAAAGCTACGCTCGGGTGGGAGCATGACAATTGGGGTGCGATACGAAACCACCCGTATCCCTGGACGTTCAAGAGGCCGAAGCTCCTGGTTGACGGATATATTCTTGCGGGCGCTGCTGGGAACAACATAGACCCCATGGGAGGGTTCGGCATCCATGGGGCCATCCTCTCCGGCGTGATTGCAGCGAGGGCGGTCTCCAGTCCAGAGAAAGCGGCGGAAGAACTGAAGAGACTCAACAAGCGATTCACGGTCGCGGCGGTTACCTTCGAGAGCCTCAAGCGTATGCCCGCCAGCGCAAGGTTCTACAGGATCGTGCTGAGTTATCCGGAACTTTTCGGTCCCATGATGTTCCTTATGGGAAGAGGGATTCCAGGCTACGATCGCAATTGGTGTACCGAGGTAATCAATGGGTATCACAAGGGGAGGGGACTCGGAGAGAGGCTCTCCGATATGAAGAAGATATTCACCTATTGAGGAGGTGTTCATGAACACAAAGGACTTGGTCTTTCGTATGCTGGCGCATAAATTCAACATATCCTACATGCCTGTCGTCGTCACGGACGGAATGGTGGATCTCATGAAGGATTTCTATTCCCGTGAAGAGGCATGGCTACTTGTCTTGATGCCCCTGATGCCTGCATCGGCCAAGACGATCGCCAGGTTGCAGTTCAAGAATCCGAAAAAAGTGGAAAAGATGCTGCAAGACATGGTCAACCGGGGGTTGCTGATCGAGTTCGTGGATGACGGTGTCCAGAAGTTCCAAATGGCTCCGTTTATCCCCGGCGTGGTGGAAATGACGCTGATGAAGGGAGAAGATACGCCGGAAAGCCGCCAATATGCGAAAAAGATGCATGATCTATTGGAGGAGAGCAACCACCGGGTTCTGGACAAGATCGAAGGGATGGGCTCGTCCTTCGCAAGGGTCATTCCCGTGAATCAGGGGCTCTCTCACGAGAATCAGACCCTCCCGTATGAGGATGTGCGGACCATCATCAACGGTGCGAAGAGGTTCGCGATCACCCATTGTCATTGTCGGACGCAGAAATTCCTGGCAGACGAGAAGGTGTGCGATGCCCCGCGGGATGTGTGCATGTCTCTGGATTTTGCTGCGGATTTCCTGATTCGGGCCGGTATTGGCCAGGAAGTAGACCACAAGACAATGCTCCAGAAGCTCGATCTTGCAGAGGAACACAACCTTGTTCACATGTCGGACAACTCCCGAAGCGGTTTCACCTTTGTCTGCAATTGCTGCGGATGCTGTTGTGGGATTCTGACGGCAACGACGAAAATGGGAAGAAAGACACCTGTGATCAAGTCCTCCTACATCGCAGAGTGGGACAGCAAGATCTGTACGGATTGCGGGAAATGCAGTCGAGTGTGCCAGGTGAATGCTCTCACGCAAGTGAACAAGGTGACTCTTTTTTCCGAGGAACGATGCCTTGGCTGCGGAGAGTGCATTGAGACGTGTCCGGAGAAGGCGCTGCGTCTCGTGCCGCGGGATGACTGGGAGGAGCCGGAGGCAACGTATGGCCACATGGTGGCGGATATGATGGCCCGGAGAATCAAATCAGGAACCCTTCTCCAAGGGAAGAAGCTTCCCGGGCAAGAATATATGGCCAAGATGATCAACAAGAGGTACAGTTAGAGGCTGTGTTGAAAATAGATGGCAACGGAATGGATGGAGGCCTGAGATGCTCCTTGACCGATTCAGCAAGCGATTCGATGAATTTTACAAACGGTTCTTCTCGATTACCCAGGAGAGCTGGAAATACTATGCGAAGTTTCAACC
>JAQYVQ010000582.1 GCA_030145435.1 Syntrophobacteria bacterium
TCGGGAAGACTTCTCGGCAGCCCACAGGCTGCTCTCCACGGGAGGGAAGTGTGCGGAGCTTCACGGACACAACTGGAAGGTCGAGGTCCAGGTGTGGGCCGAGGAACTCGACGAATCGGGCATGGCCATCGATTTCCACGAGTTGAAGGCCCAGACAAGGGAGATCGTGGAAGGGCTCGACCATCGATACCTGAACGACCTCCCCGCCTTTCAACGGCAGAATCCCACGGCGGAGAACATTGCCCGGCACATCTATGAGGGATTGGCCCAGCGACTCGGGACGGGAAGGGTGGAGATGGATCAAGTGCGCGTCTGGGAGTCGGAGACCACGGCCGCCACCTACCGCAAGTCCACCGACCCCGCCCGGTAGCCTGCCCCGGAACAAGAACGGCACCCCGATCTGCCGGCTGATCTGAGGGAGTGATGCCTGATGGCGTATGTGGCAATCAACGGTCGAATCCTGCCGGAAGAGGAGGCCTGCCTTTCGCCTCTGGACCGGGGCTTCCTTTACGGGGACGGGCTGTTCGAAACACTCAAGGTCGTCGGAAAGCGGGTCTTCTTCCTGGATAGGCACCTTGAGCGGATGCGGGAAGCCGCGCGATTTCTGAGGATCCCCTTTCCCGCTGATTTGGATTTTCTCGGCATCATCCAGGATCTCAAGAAGAAGAACGAGATCACGGGGGAGGCCTCCGCGAAGATTTGCCTCTCTCGAGGAAGACATGAAGGCAGCCTTTCCCTGTACACGCCCTCCTCGCCGACGGTTGTGATTCTCACAACCCAACGCGCCTCCACGAGTCCGACCGACTGGGACAAGGGCCTCACGGTCACGGTCGAAGGAGATGTCCATCAGAACGACAGCTCGAGCCTGTGCAGGCTCAAAACCCTGAACTATCTTCCTTATCTGCTGGTCCGTACCCGTGCGCAGGAGCAGGGCTTTGAAGACGCGATCCTGACGAATACGGCGAACGAGATCTGCGAATGCACGACGTCCAACCTTTTCTTCTTCCGCGAGGGTCGGCTCGAGACCCCCGAAGTTTCCTGCGGCCTGCTGCCCGGTGTCCTGAGGGAGGCCTTGATGAAATGCATGGAAAAGGCGGGCGAGCCCGTTCGGGAGGTCAAGCTGGCGCGTGAGGCCCTTCCTTCCTGTGACGAGATCTTCGTGACAAACTCCCTCGTCGAGGTTCTCCCGGTCGGAAGGGTGGATCAGGATGAGTATCCGGTCAGGGAACGAACAAGAAGGGTGTTGGGGCTTTTCCAGGCCTATCGGGACACGTTACACGGGGATTAGCACTCCGATAGAGAGGCATCCACGACGCGGCGTACATCGCCCCAGGCAAAAGGCAAAAAGTGAAAGGGTCAAGGGGTGGTTATCGCATTGAAGAGGTATTCCTAAACAGACATATTCCTCGCCGGTGGTGACAGTCTTCTTGATGCTCCCTTCCAAACTTGATCCATCCCTTTGACCTTTGACCTTTCCCCTTTCACCTCTGGGAAGGGCGGCTGGGGGGTGGGTCAATCCCCGGCTGCGGGAAAGCGTGTGCGGGAGGTTCGGGGCTTGCACGTGGAAACGATTGCCTCCTGCATCGAAGCCGCCTTGTGCAGCGTCTCCTCGTACTCGGCCTGAGGATCGGAGTCAAAGACGATCCCGCCGCCCACCTGATAATAGAGGTCTTTGCCCTTGTGGATGAGCGTACGGATGGCGATGTTGAGATCCATGGATCCGTCGAATCCGATGTAGCCGATCGAACCCGTATAAACGGAACGGACCGTCGGCTCGAGCTTGTCGATGATTTCCATGGAACGGATCTTGGGACATCCCGTGATCGAGCCTCCCGGAAAGGTGGCCCGGAGGAGGTCCGTGAGGTCCCTGCCCGGCGCCATTCTGCCCGTCACGATACTCACGAGATGAAAGACGTTCGTGTAGGCCTCCAGTCTCGCGATATTCTCCACTTGTACCGTTCCGTAGGCACTGACCCGGCCTATATCGTTCCGGAGAAGGTCGGTGATCATCGCGAGTTCAGCACGGTTTTTCTCGCTTTGGAGCAACTCCAGGCCGTTGATTCGATCTTGCTCCGGGGTTTCCCCCCGGGGAAGGGTTCCCTTGATCGGCCTCGTTTCGATCATATCGCCCCTGACCCGGAGGAATCGCTCGGGTGAGGAGCTCACGATCTGGAAGGGGCCAGGGTTGAGATAGGCGAAGAACGGGGCCGGATTGATCTCAAAGAGTCTCAGAAAGAGGCCGAAAGGATCCCCGTCGTAGGGTGTGTGGAATCTCTGGGAGAGATTCACCTGATAGATATCGCCTTCCTCGATGTAACGGAGGATGCGCTGGATCGAACGGACGTACTCGGCCCTGGAAAAATGGGACTTGAGAGCCACGGGCAGCGTGCTTGCCCGCCAGGCCTTGTTCGGCCCGGTCCGTTCTACCCCTTCCTGAAGCCGGCGGCGGGTTTCCTCGTGGCTCGACCCCTTCGTGGCGGCCTCTTCGCCAGGGAACTCCAGGGTGAACAGGGCGTATAGGGATCGCTCGTGGTCGTAGGAAAGGATCGACCGATAGAAGACGAAGTAGCATTCAGGAAGGCCCAGATCATCGACGGTCGTGGACGGCAACCGCTCCAGGTGTCTTCCCATTTCGTAACTGAGATAGCCGACCCCACCCGACCAGAAGGGAGGGAGGTCCGCGCGTGGTTCCTGTCGGCAGGTGGTGAGAAGGCTTCGCAGGAGATCAAAGGGATCCGCGAACAGCGTCTGGCGTTTCCCGTCCGGAAGGCTGTCCAGATGGACCCTCTTGCCGTAGGCACTCACGACCAGGAAGGGGTCCAGCCCGATGAACGAGTGCCGGCTCAGGGGGTGATCCCCGCCGCTGAGCAGGAGCGCTTCGTGCGCTTGCGGATTCAAGCATGGAAAGAGCTGCTCGGGTGGGGCGCCGGAACCGTCTATCTCTGTGACGCGAGGCCCCGGGGCCGTCCTGGGAAGCTGCAAGGACAGGTAAGAGTCTTTCAAGAATGGCTCTCCCCCATTAGAAGGATCCCTCCAGAAAGTGTTCAAGGATCCGGTCGCCAGGCTCGGTCATGAAGGACTCGGGATGAAACTGGACCCCGATGATCGGGCACGAGATGTGTCGAATTCCCATGGGGACCCCGTCCTCTGTCCAGGCCTCCAGTTGGAGACACGCCGGGACCTGGTCCACGACCAGCGAGTGGTACCTGGCTCCGAGGAAGGGATTGGGAACGTCTTCGTAAAGGCCTTTGCCGTTGTGGTGCACGGCAGAGGTCTTTCCGTGGACGCAGAGAGGCGCCTTGACCGTTCGTCCCCCAAAGACCTCATTGATGCACTGCATGCCGAGGCATACGCCAAGCAATGGAACACGAGGGCCGAAACGTTCGATGATCTGACAGGACATTCCGGCATCCTCCGGCCTTTTCGGCCCTGGGGAGATCACGATCCGGTCCGGACACATCTTTTCGACCTCTGCCAGGGAGAGATCGTCGTTACGGCACACCTGGACTGCCGTGCCCATTTTTGCAAGGGCCTGCACCAAGTTGAACGTAAAGGAATCATAGTTGTCGACGAAAAGGGTTTTCATCTAGTTGCAGACCGCGCGTGAGAGGACTGTGTGAGGCACAAATAGTAGAATATTTCGGGCCGCCTGTAAACGACTCCTGCCGGACTTGACGTGGCAGAGAGGTTTGCGGGATAGTCATTTCGTGACTGTTCCCCAAACCGTTTGCCATCTTGGGGAATCTGGTTTATATTTTCATGTCAGAATGTTACCGACATAGATGGACCTGTGTACTATGGCCCGAAAGCCCCTTTTCCGAAGAAGATACCCGAAGAAGGAAGCTCCGCAGCCGGTGAGCTTGCCGACCTCGATCGCCTGGAGCACGATTGCCGCCCTGATCCTGCTGGGCACGATTCAGGAGTTGGGAAGGTTTCGAAGCGCGCTGGACACCCGGTTCGGGTTGACCTTCATCGGCGTGTTCCTTGCGGGCACGATCATATCGATCAGCCTCTTCGTTTCGGGTCGGCGAAGGGATGGAATCGTCCCGCCCGAGAAGCAATCCAGGATGCAGGAGAGAATCCTGGACGGGGATATCGAGGCGTGGTGGATTTCCGTCATCTCCCCCCTGGAGAACTTCCTCGTACGAAAGAGGTTCAATCCCGACCACATCACATTGCTTTCCTTCGGATTCAACGCGGCCGGATGCCTCCTCTTCTGTGTGGGATGGGTGTTCATGGCCGGTTGGGCAGTCATCTTCGCCGGGACCCTGGACGTGCTCGACGGTCGAATCGCGCGCAAGATCGGCACGGCCTCCAAGCGGGGTGCCTTCTTTGATTCGATGCTCGATCGGTATGGAGAAATCCTGATCTTCCTGGGATTGGCGGTACACTTGCGAGGCTCCATCCTGTTCCCGGTCATCCTTCTTGGTCTGGCAGGATCGTTGATGGTGAGTTACACGCGCGCCCGTGCCGAAGGGTTGGGTGTGACCTGCAGGGTGGGGATGATGCAGCGACCGGAGCGCATCGTGTTGCTCGGGTTTGGCGCGATCTTCAGTTCGGTCCTCTACATGCTGCGAGGAACCCTTGGGGTGGATGCGGGACCCTACCTCATGGGGTTCGTCCTGGTCCTGCTCGCGATCCTGGCCAACCACACCGCCTTTTCGCGGATGATTTATGTCATGCGCGAGTTGAAGAAGGACAAAGAACCTCCCCCCTAATTCCTGATCCCCCCCAGTGGCAAGTGGTCGGTGGCTTTCCCCAATCTCCCTCTTTCGTCCTCGTCCTCGAACCAAACTCAGGCACGGTGTCTGATCGCTGGTCCTGGTCCCTGACCCCTGATCCCTGCTTCTGTGACAAGTTGTTGACGAGCGTGGTGTTGCGCATGCTGTGGCAACCCGGGCGCACGGGTTTACGCGCCATCCCGGGGTTGAGGGCCCTCGAGGCTGTGAAGAAGCTTATCCGTTTTGCGCAAGAGGCCAAGGTGGGGCGGCACAGAGTAGGTCTATAATTCACATTAACTATTATATGTAACTATAGAATAATACGATAGTTTTCATGTCTATCGCCTTCTTCTCCCCGGTTCCTCCCACGCGCGGCACGACGGTTGCGTTGGCTGAGCGCACAGACAGGAGAGAGAAAGAGGAAGAACTCACAATCAAACACGGGAGGGACGAAAAAATGAAACGAAGGACCACTTGGACATGCTTCCTGATTGCTTGCCTGCTCCTGGCATGGCTAAGCCCGGTGGGCTACGCCGACTCCGGAGGTGCGGGAAAAGACAGCCGTATCAACATCAACAAGGCCTCTGTGGAAGAACTCGTCGAACTGCCCCGTGTCGGGCAGGCAGTGGCCAAGCGAATCGTCGTCTTTCGCGAAGAGAACGGCCCCTTCAAGAAGGTGGAGGATCTCAAATCCGTGCGGGGGATAGGAGACAAGGTGTTCGATCAGATTCGTCCAAGCATTCGCGTAGACTGACAGGACTTGTTTTCACTCTCTTCTCG
>JAQYVQ010000053.1 GCA_030145435.1 Syntrophobacteria bacterium
TTTCCTTTCCTATATCTATACCCTAAAAGGGCGTCCCGATCGAGAACTGCACCGCCGACGAATCTTCACCCTCCTCCGCATCCAGCGGGAACCCAAGAACAAAAGTGAGGGGGCCCATGGGAGAAAACCATCGAAATCCACCCCCTACGCTGAACCGCAGGTTCTGGAACTTGATGCTCTCGTCTTCGCTAAACGCGTTTCCTGCATCGAAAAAGACCAGCCCTCGGAGCTTGAGCGAAGGTGCGATGGGGAAGATATATTCCACATTGAAGATCAACTCCTTGTTCCCGCCGATCAGAACACCGAACACCTGCGGGCCGAGAGAACGCACGTCATAGCCCCGCACCGTGCTGATCCCCCCCACGAAATAGCGCTCAAAGACCGGAAGCCTGTCTCCATTGATTCCCTCACCCCATCCGGCCCTCGCGCGGAGATGCACCGTCGTATCCCAGATGATCGGGATGTACACGCCCGTGTCCGCCTGGAACTTTACGAAGTCGGTGTTTCCCCCTAAGAAGGTGCCGGCGAATTCCGCGGTGCCGATGTTCATCCACCCCTTCATCGGGAACATGGGGTTGTCGAGCGTGTTGTGAACCAACGAAAACGTCATCGAGCTCACGGTGCTCCTCCCCTCCTCCGCTCGGAGCGTAATCGAGGCGAGTTGGCTTACCTCCTTGACCTCCACATCCTCGTACTTGTACATCACGTTCCCGCGCAAGAACTGTCGCAGCTCGTATCCGAAGCGCAGTGCCCCTCCCGAAGAACGGCGGGTGAAGTCCTGGTACACCCGTTCTGTGTTGAACGCGTCGATTCCGGCGGACAGGGGAATGTCGAAGAGCCAGGGCTCGGTGAAACTCAGAGAAAAGTTCTGTCGCGTCCCTCCGATCTCCCCATTCAGGGACAGGATCTGTCCTCGACCGAACAGGTTGCTCTGGGTGACGTTCGCCATCAGGATGAACTGGTCGGTCGAGCTGAACCCGGCCCCCCCGCTAAGGGTTCCGGTCTGCCCCTCCTTCACCGATACGACCACGTCCAGCAGGTTCGGGTCGGACCCGGGTTCTATATTGATATTCACGGTATCGAAATAGCCAAGCCGTTCGACCTCGCTCTTGGAGAACCGCAACATGGAACTGCTGTAGAGATCTCCCTCGATCATGGCCATGTCTCTCCGGATGACCTTGTCGCGCGTCTTGGTGTTCCCGGCGATACGGATGTCCCCGATGTAGTATTTCTCTCCCTTCTGTACGCGGTAGATCACGTCCACGGTCAGAGAAGCCTCGTCCGGGTAGTACATAGGGATGATCTCGGCAAACGCATAGCCCTGGTCCGCGTAGTAGTCGGTCATGGCCGTGATATCGTCCGTGAGCCTTTGCCGACTGAAAATCTGCCCGGGCAGGAGTGTCTGCAAGCCGGCCAGGATGAACTGCTCCTCTTCGGTGGTATTCTCCCACTGCATGCTCTTTACGGTGTACTGTTCACCTTCTTCCAGAAGGAAGAAGACATACATCCCCTTCTCCGTAGACAGGGTGAGCGGAGGCTTTGCGGAGAACTGCAAGTAGCCATGATCGAGGTACCACAGGGTCAGACGGGTGACGTCATCCTTGAGCATGTCCTCCTTGTAGGCGCCCGAGGAAGTGATGAAAGACAAAAGGGACTTCTTCTTCGTCTGAAGGATTCCGCCGAGTTGCTTGTCGGAGAACCGGTGATTCCCCAGGAACGTGACCTTCTGAACCTTGATTTCCTCGTTTTCCTGGACCTTGAAAACAATATTGACCTGGTTGTTGCCGTAAGGCTCGGCCTCGTATTCCACATTCGCCCGAAAATACCCCTCGTTGGCATAGAGCTTTCGGATCTTCTCCACATTCTCCTTGAGGGCCCCGACGTTCAGGAACGTGTTCGGCTGGATCGTGACGACTTCGATCAGGTCATCTTCTTCGAGTTCCTTGACCCCTTCGTAGCGTACCTCCCGAATCATGGGCCTCTCTTCGATATGATAGATGATCTTCACGCCCCCCGGGACGGGAAGGGCTTCCACGATCACCTGTCGGAAGTATCCGGTCTCCATGATCGTGCGGATGTCCTCCCGGATCGTCTTTCGTTTGACCCGGTCACCCTCCCGCGTCCGGATCCTCAGGAAGATCACATCCGGTTCGATCCGCTGTCCCCCCTCCACTTCGATGGCCTGCACGATGGGCAACACCTCCCCCGCCTCGATCTCCGGGCCCCCTTCCTCTTCGATGTCGGGTTCCGGGGGGAGCAATGCCTCCCCTTCGGTTGGCGGGACTTCCTCCGCTTCGATGACGGGCTCCACGGGAGGCAGTTCCTCGTCTTCCATGGCCGTTCCCAGGGGGGGCAGGCTATCGTCTTCCTGGGCCCGGGACATGCTCGGGGTTGAGGTCATGACCAGCAACAACAGCATGCACCAGAGGATCCATCGGGAGTTGTGTCGATTCCACATTCTTAGGTCGATCACGCCTGGTTCGCCTACGTACCGTTCGTGTGTGAATAAAGCTCGGGTCTTTCCGCTTCCACAAGCCTTCCGTCGAGCATATGAATCTGTCTGTCCATCCGCGCGGCGAATCTCGGGTTGTGCGTGACCGCCACGACCGCAACACCTCGGGTATCGCGCAGCCTCACCAGCAGGTCCTCTACCACGCCTGCGCTCTCGGTATCCAGGTTTCCCGTGGGCTCGTCCGCCAAGATGATCTGCGGGTCCATGATCACCGCGCGGGCCACGGCGACCCGCTGCTGCTCTCCCCCGGACAGCTTGCCGGGCCGATGGGCCAAGCGCTCCGCCAACCCCAATTCCTCGAGCAGTCCGGTAGCCTTCCGCTCTGCCTGCTTCTTGGGCATCCCCGCGATCCGTGCCGGAAGCATCGTGTTCTCCAGAGCAGACAGGTCGGAGAGCAGGTAATGGAACTGAAAGACGAACCCGATCTCCCGGTTGCGGAAGCCCGCAAGCTCCCTGTCCGAGCGGGTCAACTGATCCTCCCCGCAATACGCGACGCGGCCCTGAGTGGGACGATCCAAGGCACCGAGGATATGCAACAGGGTTGTCTTTCCTACACCCGATACGCCGAGGATCGCGATGGTCTCTCCCTTTCGGATTTCCAGATCGATCCCCCTCAGTACACGAATCTCCTTCTCTCCGAGCCGGAAACTCTTGGTGAGCCCCCCCACCTGCAAAAGGATATTGCCCGGTGCTGCCCCGCCTGCCGGGTCCGGTGTCTGCCTATTCATAACGCAAGACCTCAGCCGGGTCGAGCTTGGCCGCCTGCCGCGTCGGGTAAACGGTAGCAAGAACGCACAACGCCAGGGAGGACAGGCCGACCAGGAAGAATTCGATCGGCCGGACTTCCACCGGCAGGTGGGACAAGTAGTAGATGTCCGGGTCCAGGCGAATCAAGGGATAGCTTCCGGCCACCAGGCAGACCCCGTAGCCCAATACCAGCCCGAGAATCGTGCCGATCAGCCCGAGCACCAAACCCTGCAAAAGGAAGATCCTCCCGATGGAACGCTGGGTGGCCCCCATGGCCTTCAGGATCGCGACCTCACGGCGTTTCTCCAGGACGTTCATGATCAGGGTACTGATGATGTTAAAGCCCCCGACCAGGATAATCAAAACCAGGACGAGGAACATGACGACCTTCTGCAACTTCAAGGCGGAAAAAAAATTCGGGTTGATCTCCTTCCACGTCTTCACCCAGAACGGATAGCCCAGGAGCTCCTGAACCTGCTGCTCCATCCGGTCCGTCTCTCGGATGTCTTCCAGGCGGACCTCGATTCCGGTCACTCGGTCCCCCATTCCAAAGAAATCCTGAGCCTCCGCGAGCGAGAGGAATGCCAGGGAGGCATCGTATTCGTACATGCCGACCTCGAATACGCCTTCCACCCGATAGTCCCGAAGGGCCGGCGAGGCCGGCGCCCCGGTCGTCTGGCCGGTCATGGCGACCAGGCGGACCGTGTCCCCGCAGCTCACCTCCAATGTTTCTGCCAAAACGTTCCCGATCCAGACGGGGACCTCCGGAGATCGCCCCTGTGTGCCGGCACGCTCCATGGCGGAGGGAAACGAAAACCCGCCACACGAGAAGGACAACTGCCAATCCGACATCTCGGGCACAGACTCCGGCCAAACGCCCCGAACAACGATGCCGTGCACGTCCTCTTCGGACCGCAGTAGCGCCTTGTGGTAGGAAAAGGGCATGGTGGTGGCCACCTCGGGAAGCTTGTGCAGCTTTTCCCTCACCTCTTCCCAGTCGCCCATCTCTCCATCGAAGCGGAGCAGAAGCAAGTGTGCGTTCACGCCGATGATCTTGTCCCGGAGGACGCTCTCGAACCCGGAGGCAAACGAGAGGGCAAGTACAAGGGCCATCACCCCCACGAGGATCCCCATCACGGTAATCCACGCCATCACCGAAAGGAATCCGGACTCCTTCCCGGCTTTCAGATAGCGCAGACCGACACGTAGTTCGTAGGAAGCCATCAGCTATTCGTACCGTAAGGTCTCAGCCGGAAGCACCCGGGCCGCCTGCCAAGCCGGATACAGGGTGGCCAGGAGACTCAAAAGCAGGGCAGCCACAGCGACCGACAGGATATCCACGGGTTCCATCCGAACGGGTAACGTGAGTTGATAAAAAACGTCTTGAGGGAGCGTAACGACAGGGTATCGCGCCAGAATCTTGCAGGCCCCGACACCCATCAGGACTCCGACGCCCGTCCCCGACAACCCGATGAGCATCCCCTGGAGAACGAACAACCCCTGGATCCTGCCTCGGGTCGCACCCAACGCCTTCAAGATCGAAATCTCCTTCTTCTTCTCGATCACCGTCATGGCCAGGGAACTCAGAATATTCAGCACGGCGACCAACACGATCAGCGCCAAGACGGCAAAGGCCGTGATCTTCTCCAAACGCATGGCGGACAGGAGCCTGCGATTCTTCTGCATCCAGTCCTCGACTCGGTAGGCATCCCCCGAAAGGCCCCGTATCTCTTCCGCCCTCTCCCGAGCCCGCTCGACCCTCGAGATCCCCACCTCGATGCCGCTGATTTCCCTTCCGATCTGGAGGAACGACTGCGCTTCCCCCAGGGCCACGTAGGCAAAGGTAGCATCGTACTCGTACAGGCCCGTCTGGAAAACCCCCCCTACACAAAAGGTCTCCTGGATGGGCATGACGCCAAAGGGTGTCTCGATCCCCACCGGCGAGACGACCCGTATCGGATCCCCGTAGAAACAGCCCAAATTATTGGTCAGCTCCCGGCCGAGCAGAATCGCAGGCTTTCCCTCGCATTCCGAGGGGAAAGCCTGGTCCGATTCGATCGGTTCCCGGAGCACATCCAGACTCCCCTCCAGCAGTTGCCCGGGCAGCCGGCTCACCAGCGAGATCGATTCAGGCTCGATCCCCATCAGGGTCGCCCCGACGGGGCGCCCGGAGGAGAGGAGCAGCACCTGTGTCCGAACATAGGGGCTGAGGCCCCGCACCTCTTCCACCCCGGCCAGCCGTTCACGAAGCTCTTGCACATGGTCCTGGCTCATGTGCTTGCGCGTGAGCGTTACCGGGGCCATGTTCCCCAGGAGTTTTTCCTTCAGGTCCTCTTCGAACCCGTCCATCACGCTCAGGGTCACCAGCATGGCCATCACGCCGACTGCAATCCCGAGACACGAGAGTAAGGGGATCACGGATACGAAACCGTAGCGCCGTCTGGATCGCAAGTAACGGACCGCAAGGTGCCATTCGAATGTCACAATCCTGTTCGGGCCTCCGGGAAACCAAGGGGAGAGAAAAGAGGCAAGAGAACCTTATTCTTTGTGGGAAAAGCCTTTCTCAGGCCTCATCTGCGGAAAAAGAATCACGTCCCGGATGGAGGAGGCATCTGTGAAGAGCATCACCAGCCTGTCCATCCCGATCCCTTCCCCTGCCGCCGGCGGCATGCCGAATTCCAGGGCTTCCACAAAATCCTCGTCCATCTGCTGGGCCGTGTCATCCCCCTGCCGCCGCTTATCGACCTGATCAAGCAGCCTGCGTCTCTGTTCCTCCGGGTCGTTGAGTTCAGAAAAACCGTTGGCAACCTCTCGCCCCGCAATGAAAAGCTCGAAGCGATCCACCCTGTCCGCACACCCTTCCGTCGAGCGGGCGAGGGGAGAAACCTCGACAGGGTATTGTGTGATGAACGTGGGCTGGATCAGTTTCTCCTCCACTATCTGCTCGAACAACTCCACGAGCAGTTCCCCATGGCTCATGTTCTCCAATCGCTCGACCCCGTGTCTCTCACAGACCGCTCTCAGGGCCGCCGTCTCCTCGATCTCCCCCTGGGCAAACCCTCCGTCCTCGACGAGGGCCTGCTCCAGGGAGAGACTTCTCCAGGGGGGGGTAAAATCCAGGTCGACTCCCTGGTACGTGATGCTTCGGCTCCCCAAAAGATCGTCGAGCAATCCACAGATGAGTTCTTCCGTGAGGGACATGAAGTCCTCGTAGCGGGCGTAGGCCTCATAGAACTCGATCATCGTGAATTCCGGGTTGTGGCGCGTAGACAAACCTTCGTTTCGGAAGTTCTTGTTGAGTTCGTATACCTTGGCGAACCCCCCCACGAGCAGGCGCTTCAGGTACAGCTCCGGGGCGATGCGGAGGTAGAGCGGTTGCTCCAGCGCGTTGTGGAAGGTCTCAAACGGTCGGGCCGCAGCCCCTCCGGCGATCGGGTGCATCATCGGCGTTTCGACCTCGAGGAAACCCCTCTGATCGAAGAAGGCCCGAACCCGGCGGATAATCTCGGCTCGCATGCGAAACGTGGCCCTCACCGAGGGGTTCACGATCAGGTCCTGGTAGCGCTTCCGGTATCGCAACTCGATATCCCGAAGACCGTGGAACTTCTCGGGCAGGGGTCGAAGGGCCTTTGCAAGAATCTCGTATCGTTCCACCTGGAGGGTCAGTTCCCCGGTCCGGGTAAGGAACAGACGCCCCTGCGCCCCGAACAGATCCCCGATATCCGCCCATCGCCTGAACTGATCGTACGCCTCTTCGCCGACCACGTTCTTTCGCAAGTACAGCTGCATTTGCCCCGTTTCATCCTGAACGTGAACGAAGCAGCTCTTGCCGAAATCCCTCATGGACATCACGCGGCCTGCCAGGGCGAAACGCTCCTCCACCCCTTCCAGGTCATCCGGGGAAGCCTCTCGAAATCGTTCCAGGACGGCCCCGGTCGTTGTGGTGGGTCGAAACCTGTTTGGGTAGGGAGCTGTCCCCTCGACCCGCATCTGTTCCATCTTCTTCAGACGGACGTCCCTTATGGAATCCTCGGCACGCATTCGAAACAGATTTTCCTTTCCGCGAAAAGGGGCTTAGGTCAAATGGATCTTAGATAGCTTAAACCTTTCTCTATTGTCAAGGAAAGCGCATGCACTGCAGGGGTCAGGGACCAGGGGTCAGGGGTCAGGGCCCGACCCCAACCCTCCAATATAGTTACGGTAAGTGCCTTCGAGAGGCAGGCGATCACGTGTTTGAAACCCTGTGCGATCCTCTACTCGAGATTCGATTTGTGCAGGGCGACTCAGTCAATGCGAAATGCGGACCACAGTTAATCGGGCACGGGCACGGAGGACCCTGTGTAGCCCGTCAATGGAGGGAGTGGGGCGGGGCATCCGGTGGGATCGCCTATTCAAAATTCGATTTGTGCCGGGCGACTTTGTAGGGGGAGGGAGCGACGGAGCCCAAGCAAATCGAATGGGAAGAAGTCGATGGTGAGTGATGGGGGCGGTTGGGCATCGGGTGCGATGTCCTTGTTCCGGCTCGGTTCTCGCAGGGCGACTCGTGGAGGCTTCCCGAGTCCCCGCGTGCATATCGAAGGACTTCGCGCAGAGCGCCCAAGCCCAGTCGCTGAGGGACGAGGGACTCTGTAGCCGGAACATGGAGCTCAAGAGAACCGGGACGGAACAGGGGATGGCGCAGCTAGACGATCTCGAGCCACTTGAACCATATCGGGTGACTCACCTTGTACCACTCGAGGATTTCCCGGAGCTTCACCTGGTCATCGGGTGGGATGACATCGGCCGGTATCCTGTCAAAGTGGAGCTTGATCGAGTGGTCTGCGAAATGCTCCAGGGCTTCGGTGCACA
>JAQYVQ010000085.1 GCA_030145435.1 Syntrophobacteria bacterium
GTGGAGCTTGCTCCGGGCCACGCCCTGGTGGAAATAGATCTTGAATCGAGGAGGGTCCTCGAGGGTCAGTGCCTCGTTGAGGTATGCGATGGCCTGCTCGGGCCTCCCCAGGGCGATCTCTGAAATCGCGAGATTCGCCAGGCCCTGGGAATCTTCCGGGTTGAGGCGCAACAGTTCCATGATCAGAGGGTACGCCTCAGCGTATGCGGCCTGCTCCATGTAGAGGGAGGAAAGATAATAGAGGGCATCACGATGTCCGGGCTTCTCATGCAACACCCTCCGGTACATCTTGGTGGCCATCTCGAAGTTCTTGTGCTTGTGATAGGCTTGCGCCTTCCGGTAGAAGACCTGTTCCTTTGCCTGGACAGGGAGGGGTCCGCGCACCTTCTGTGGGGGCGTTACGCCCTCTGTTGTCGAGTGGGCCGGCACGGCGTCCTCTTCCTCCACGGGGACCTGTTTCTTGGGAGCGGGCGAGCCTGGTTGCATGTGGACGTCGTCTCGAGTCAGAAATATCTTGGAAAAGGGGTCGGTGGGGCTTGCCTCGGCTTCGTCGATATCCACAAGCAGCTTCAAGAGCTGGGGCTTCGGCAGGGAGGGGTCCTGGCCGGACTGGATTTGCCAGATGCCGGCAACAAGGATGCTCGTGCAAAGGACGAAGGAGGCCAGGACAGAGAGCCCTCGCTTCACGGCAGCGGGCGGCGGCGCTTCTTCCCTCAGGAGGATGAATCTCCTCTTCGCCTTGGGCCGCCTGTCCATGCTTCTCCGGACATGTTCGATCAAATCCACGTTCCTCTCCCCGACGGGCTGTGAAGCTGCCCTTTCGGGCAACCTGTCCGCTCCATCTATTTATCGGACAAATAGCCGATTTTGTTTGGGAAAAATCCCTGTTTTCCAAGAATTTTCTGGGAATTTTGGGCGGGGGATCAACGGGCGGGTGCGGGTAGTCGGGTCACTTCTGCCGGGCCTTCAGGCCTTCCTCAATTTCGTCCAGCACCTTCCGGGCGGCCTCCCCCGGGTCCGGTGCCTGGGCGATCGGCCTGCCGATCACAATCAGGTCCGAGCCTCGTCGAATCGCATCCGCCGGGGTCAGGATGCGAGCCTGGTCGTCTTTGTCAACCACGGACCAGGCGGGCCGCACACCGGGCGTCAGGAGGATGAAGTCGGGCCCGAAACGGCTCCGGACCGCCTCGACCTCCCTTCCCGAGCAGACGACGCCCGCGCATCCGGCCTTTTCTGCAATCTCCGCGCGCTTCAGGACGAGGTCTGTGATCGAGAGCCCTTCGGCGTACCCGAGGTGAGGGAGATCTTCCTCCGGGAGGCTCGTGAGCACGGTTATGCCCAGCAGCGAGGGCATCGTTTCCGGGTCCGGGGGCCGTGGCTCCCCCGGGCCTGCCCAGAGCCCCTCGCAGTGAACCGACAGGAAATCAACCGGCAGCCTGCCGGCCGACCTCCGGGCGCGCTCGACGGTCCGGGGGATGTCGTGCAGCTTGAGGTCCAGGAAGATCTTCTCCGCCCCCCATTCCTTGATCGAGGCGAGCAGGCCGGGCCCCTCCTTCACGAACAGCTCGAGCCCCACCTTGAAGACCCCCACAAAGGGGGCGAGTGTTTCCACGAATCGCCTGGCCTCTTCCGTGCCCGGGACGTCTAGAGCAAAGCACAAGCATTCCTTCGGATCCGGCATGTCACCCCTCGTCTCCGTACTCGTCTTCGGCCACCCCGCGACTATTCGAGTCGCAAGCTTTCAGGGGCCTGGGCTTGGGCCTGACCCCTGGTCCCTGACCCCAGTTCTAACCGTTTTCTCAGGACTTAAGCAAGTACGATGGCGTTTGATCCCCCGGACCCCTTGATCCATAATCTCATCGGAGCGTATGTTCTTGAATCCAAAACGATTGCCATTGAATCAAATCTCCTGACCAGCAATAACTGAAAGGGGAGAAGAAGCATGAAAACGAGAGGAAGAAGAATCAATTCTGTTGTCCTGGCGAGCGCCCTTGTCTTCCTGTTCCTTGCCTTTGCAGCGGGGCCTGCAACCGGGCAGGATTACTCGAAGCAACAGCAGATGATAGACAAGGCGAAGATGACCTTTCAGAAGTTCGTTGCAGACCCGAGCGTCGGATGGGGGCCGAAGCAGGCAGAAAGGGTGAAAGGGCTTATGATCGTTCCGCAACTGCTCCGGGGCGCCTTCATCTTTGGCGGGGCTGGCGGCAGCGGCGTATTCCTCATGCGCGACGCAAAGACCGGTAAGTGGAGTGAGCCCGCATTCTACACCATGGGGTCCGCAAGCTTTGGGCTCCAGATCGGCGCCGATTCTTCGGAAATCGTGCTTCTTGTCATGACCACACAGGGGGCGGAGACCTTCCTGACCACCTCCTTCAAGCTCGGCGGTGACGTCAGCGTTGCAGCCGGGCCGGTCGGCGCCGGCGTAAAGGGCCAGACCACCTTTCAAAGTGCCGACATTCTCTCCTACTCACTGGCCAAAGGGGTCTTCGCAGGCGTATCCCTCGAAGGTGCCGGGGTGGCGGTCTCCCAGGGGTCGAACCAGGCCTACTACGGGGAGGGGACCCGGCCCACGGACATCCTCGTGACGCACGAGGCCAAGAATCCCAAGTCCGCGGATCTCGTGGCGGCCGTGGCCAAGGCCATGCAATAGCACAGGTCCGGTGGTCCGCATGAAGAAGGTGGTGGCGATCTACGGAAGCCCGCGCCGCGAGGGGAACACCGCCTTGCTGCTCCAGGAGGCCGTTCGTGGGGCCCGGGAGGCGGGGGCAGAGGTCGAAGAAGTCGTTCTCCGAGACCTGAAGATGTCGCCCTGCCTGGAGATTTACGGGTGCAAGAACAGCGGCCGATGTGCGATCCAGGACGATTTTCAGAAGGTGTACGAGAGCCTCCTCACCAGCCAGGCCGTGATGCTGGCTTCCCCGATCTTCTTCTACTCGGTGAGCGCGCACACGAAGATCCTGATGGATCGATGTCAGTCCCTCTGGGTGAGGAAGCACTGGCTCAAAGAGACCTCGTCCGGGCAGGGCCTGTCGGGACGAAAGGGATTGTTCATCTCGGTGGGTGCCACCCGGGGGAAGAAGCTCTTCGATGGGACCCTGCTCACTGTGCGGTACTATTTCGAGGCCATCGATTGTGAACTGTGGAAGTCCCTCCTCTATCGCGAGCTGGATTTGGAGGGGGACGTGCTCGAGCATCCGGAATACCTCGAAGAGGCACACCAGGCAGGAAGCGACCTCATCCGCACCCTCTAACTACAGGGATCAGGGGTCAGGGATCGGGGATCAGGCTTCTCTCCAGCCCCTTCCAACCTTACAGCCTGCAGACCTGCACTGAAAAGAAGCCGTCATTCCCGCCCCCGCCTAAGAATTGCGGGGGCAGGCTCCAGCGGGAACCCTCAGCACCCAAAACCGGCAACCACCCGAAGCGCCGTCATCCCTCAAGGGTCTGTCATCCTCGCGAACGCGGGGATCCAGGAGGGGCGTGGGGCGGGGAAGCGACCCCAGCAAGACGTCTACCGCTGCAGGTTCGGCAGGGAGATTGCCACGCCTTCGGCTCGCAATATCCACAGATTGGGCAACGCGCTCCCAGATGCCTTCATCTCCGCGACAGAACAGCCGCTTTACCTCGCAGACCCGTTGCATTATGATGACGGGAACTCGCCGACCTGAAGTCTGCTATGAACACCAGAGAATCCCTGCATGGAAAAAGGCAAGGTAATCCCGTTTCCCGCCGAGAAGAGGGCCTCCGTCCCACGGCCCAATGTGTACATCCTCCGCATCTACCTCGTCAGCGGGCCTTACGGTGAAGAGGCCGTAGGGCAAGAGATATTCAGGACCCTGAAGGTTCGCGGCGACCAGACCCTCGAAGATCTCCACCACGCCATCTTCTGCTCCTTCGGGCGTGAAAACGACCGGTATTATGAGTTCTACCTCGGAATGGATCCGAACGATCCGGAAGGCATCCGCTACACGTGCGGGGAGGCCGTGTCAAAGTACGGCCCGAACGGCCCGGTGAAGCCCGGAGAGAAAGTCGGCCTGGCGCCCATGGCGACGATCGAGTCCCTGGACCTGACCGACGATCAGTTCTTCGGCTACTGGTTCGACCTGATCGAGGAATGGATCCACTTGATCCATGTGATTTCGATCGAGCCTGCGGACGTCTCGGCGGAGTATCCGTTGTTGATCGAGAAGGAGGGCGGGCTGCCGGTTTCCGTGCCTCTGGACCTCGACGGCCGGGAAGACGGGCTGGGGTCGGACGCACTCCGGGAGGAGGACGTCCTCATGCTGCTGATGGGTGAAATGCAGATGCGGTGGCGAAAGCAGGTCGAGAACGCCCCGCTCAAGCCGAACACCCGGCTGAAGACGGCCCTTACGAAGCTGCCCTCCCATTGGCTCGAGGCGATCGGTCGACAGGGGGACATGGGAGAGGTTCGAAACCGGAAGGATCGCATTGATGTGCTGACGGAATGGCTGCCGAAAGAAGAGAATCTCCGGAAGATCTGGAACTCCCTCCCTTTCCCCTCGAGAGAGGTCGTGCACTGGATCCTCCTGGAGAGGAACGGTGCGGTCAAGATTCAGAACCTCTCGAGACGATACGGGGCCGACACGGACATCACCTGGTGGTGGAACGAAGGGCAGGTGCCGGAGACGCCGTTGGGTCTCTTGCGGAGCAAGGGCCTGGTTTATGTCGGCAAGATCCGTGAAGGCAAGCGGCGGTTTCGAATCGCCGTCGTGCCCGTGGAACTCCGCAAGGCACTGACCCGGATCGCTCAGGATCCCCGGAGCATGGAAGCGGATCCTTCCCCGGGAAAGTCATTGTGGCGAGAACCTTCCGAGGAGTCTTTCATCCAGGAAGACCTCCTGGAGGCACCGATTTCGGAGAGAACGGGCGCGGATCCCTGGAAGGGCCTGGACGCCTTCAATCTCAGGTCCTTTCTCTCGGTCTGCCCTTTGCGGGAAGACACGGAGGGCATGTACGCACAAACACTCGGGCG
>JAQYVQ010000088.1 GCA_030145435.1 Syntrophobacteria bacterium
GCCGCCTCCGGGAAGCACCACTGCAAAACAGGGGCCAGTCAGGCCCTGTCGCGCGCCCTGTCTCCTGGTATCGAAGAATCCCCTGGGTCGGGGTTGTATCTGAAGGACGAGGAGGACCAAATCGCCGCAAGAGGCTTGAGGCCGGTGAAGGACGGCTCGAGAAGCGCTGGCAAGAAACCCGGCTCTTCGGTAGGATGCGAGAGGCGAACTCCCCCTGAACGATTTTCTATCAGCGGAGTCGTCTTTTTTCAAGGAAAATCTGTATTTGTTCCGTCAAAACCTTCCTGGCCGGAGAATGTGGGGGGCAGGGCATGATCGTGATTGCAGACAACGTGCAGGCGAACCACGGGGCCATTCAGACGGCGGTGCAGCGTGGCGATCCCGGGCCCGTCCGGTCGCTGGCCCGCCGCATAGAGGCGGCTGGGGCACGGATGCTCGATATCAGCGTGGCCCCCCCGGGACGGGACGGAGCGCGAAAGATGGCCTTCCTCGTTGAGGCGATCCAGTCGGTTACCGATCTGCCCGTGCTCATCGACACGGCGGATGCGGATGTCGTGGCTGCGGGCTGTCAAAAAACTCCTGCCTGGTATCGCAGAATCTCCCCCGGGGAGGGTGCTACCAAGAAGCCCGGCTCTTCGGTAGAATATGGGAGGTGATTCCCGGCGGCGGGAACAAGGGCAACAGGAGATGCAAGAGACAATGAATACCCCCGAACAGAGCGGAGGCGACCGGAAGCGGTTCTTGTGCATCCATGGCCATTTTTACCAGCCTCCGAGGGAGAATCCGTGGCTCGAGGCCATCGAGGTGGAAGACTCGGCTGCCCCGTACCACGACTGGAACGAACGGATCTGCGCCGAATGTTATGCCCCGAACGCGCATGCCCGTATTGTCGACGGGTCCGGGCAGGTCCATCGGATGATCAACAACTACGAGTGGATCAGCTTCGACATTGGGCCTACGCTGCTGGCCTGGATGGAACGCCACGGGCGCCGGACCCTGGAGGCGATCCTGGAAGCGGATCGGAAGAGTATGGAGAGGTGCGGGGGGCACGGGAACGCCATCGCCCAGGCCTACAACCACACCATCCTCCCCCTGGCCCGCCGAAGGGACAAGGTCGTGCAAGTGCGTTGGGGAATCGGGGCCTTTCGGCACCACTTCGGCCGGGAACCCGAAGGTATGTGGCTCCCGGAGACGGCGGTCGATACGGAGACGCTGGAGGTCCTCGTCGAAAACGGCATCCGCTTCACCGTGCTGAGCCCACGCCAGGCCGGAAGGATCAGGTGGGTCGGCTCGGGGGAGCGAGGCATCCTCGAGAGCCTTCCCGTGGACACGAGACAGGCCTATCGATGCCGTCTGCCCTCAGGGGGGGAAATCGCCCTGTTCTTCTACGACGGGGAGACGGCACAACGGATTGCCTTCGAGAAATTGTTGAGGGACGGCGAGCAGTTCTTCCGACACATGAAATCCCGGTTTGATCCCGGCCGGTCGGAATCGCAACTCGTGCATGTGGCCACGGATGGAGAGACCTTCGGGCATCACCATCGGTTCGGGGAGATGGCCGTGGCCTACCTCATCTCCCGTTTGGAGGGGGAGGAAGAGATCCGTCTGACCAACTACGGTGAATTCCTCTCCTTGCATCCCCCTGTATCGGAAGTGGAGATCGTAGAGAACAGTTCCTGGAGTTGCGCACACGGGGTGGAGCGCTGGCGGTCCGATTGCGGATGTCGTCCCAGCGGATCCTCGGCCCACCAACGCTGGCGCGGGCCCCTCCGGGAGGCCTTGAATCACTTGAAGACAAAGCTGGATGAGGTTTTTGAACGAGAGGGCCTGGAGCTATTCCTCGACCCCTGGACCGCCTTCGAAGCGTACGTCAACGTCCTGCTCAGTCGCGGCGAGGAGCGGGTCCGCAAGTTCGTTGCAGAGGTCGCTTCCCGGGACCTGACGGAAGAAGAGGCCACACGGGCATTGAAGCTGCTCGAGATGGAAAGGCACGGCCAGCTCATGTTCACGAGCTGTGCCTGGTTCTTCGATGAGATATCCGGGATCGAGACGGTCCAGGTTCTTAAGCTGGCGGCCCGGGCAATCCAATTGGCGGAAAAGAACTTCCATGTCCTGCTTGAAGAGGAGTTCCTGGGGTTGCTCGAGCAAGCCCCGAGCAATCACCCGGATATCCGGAACGGAAGGGAGTTGTGGAAGAAGGAGGTTAGGCCCGCGGTCACGGACCTCGAGAGGGTGCTGGCCCATTTTGCCATCAGCCTGATTTTCAGACAGGATCCGCCACCCCTGGTTGGACATGCCTATAAGGTGAACCGTCTCGATATGTCGATCCGGGAGACGGGCCATGCCCATTTAGTGGTGGGCTCAGCAGAGGTCTTTTCCTTCGTTACCCTGGAGAAGGCAAGGAGGATATTCGCTGTGGTGCATTTTGGCGGCATGGACGTGCAGTTCTTCTGGATGCCCCACAGCGAGTCAGGCAGTTATGAGGCCCTGAAGAAGGAACTCACGGGTGTGTTCCAAAACGGTTCTATGGGCGACCTTTACCAGCGTCTTCTCGAGAGTTTCCGGGGGCCGACCCACCAGTTGCGGGACCTCTTCCGGGACGAGCAGCGAAAGATTGTCGAGGATACCCTCAAGGATCGCGTCGAGGATTACCAGGTCATGTTCGAAAAGCTCTTCGACCAGGATGATGCCCTGCTGCAAAGGCTTGCCGCCCTGAGATATCCGATTCCCGAGCCGATGAAGATGGCTGCAAAGGTGTCCACGGAGAGAAGGATCCGGGAGTTTGCCAGGCGCCTGGAGAGTCCGGAGGATCTGCAGGGATTCTCACAACTCCTCGATCAGGCCAGGCAGTGGGGGTACCGGTACGAAGCCGGGGAATGGGAGCGGCTCCTTCTTGTGCTCCTCGAGGAGGCTGTACGGGGTTTGTTAAAAACGGACGACATCAGCGCGACTCTGGAAAAGGCGGGGTACATCCTGGAAGCGGCCGAGGTTTTGAAGATCAAGCTCAATCTTTGGAACGTCCAGAATCTGTACGTGGAGGTCTGCAGACAGCGTGCGGCGTTCCTGCAGGATCACAAGGAGGCCGTGACCTCCTTTGCTTCGCGCATTCAGTTGAACCCTGGCGTCCTTTCGCTGGGACCCGCGCCCAAGCCGGATTGACCTCGATTGCGCAGCATTTCCGTTCGCGCTCAGAAGGCAACTGCGGAATCGTCGAATTCTCCCCAGACTTCGCGCAACACGTCGCACATCTCCCCTAGGGTGGCATAGGCCCTGACGGCCGAGATGATGGGAGGGATCAGGTTCTCGCTCGTACCCTCGGCAACCCTTCGCAGGCCGGACAGGCTCGATTCCACGGCCTTTGCATCACGGGATGCCTTCAATTCGTTGAGCCCTTTGGTCTGCTCTCCCCGGACCGCCTCCTGATCCACGGAAAAGATTTCGCCCCCCTGCTGTCCGGGTCCCCCGGCCACCGACTTCTCGAAGCGATTTACGCCTACCAGCACCTGCTCTCCCGAGTCGACCGCCTTCTGAAAGCGGTAGGCCGCCTCCTGGATCTCTCTCTGATAGTATCCCTGCTCCACCGCCGCGATCGCTCCTCCCATCGCCTCGATTCGGTCCATCTCCTCCTTTACTTCGCGCTCCAGCTCCGCCGTGAGCCACTCGACGTAGTAGGAGCCGCCCAGGGGATCGGTCACATTCGTCACCCCGGTCTCGTGGGCGACGATCTGCTGGGTTCGCAAGGCCATCTGCTGAGCGAATTCGGTCGGTATGGCGAGCCCTTCGTCGAAGCACGACAGGGCGAGGGACTGGACCCCGCCGAGGACGGCCGCGAGGGCCTGGTAGGCGGCTCGCACGATGTTGTTCTCCGGCTGCTGGGTGGTCAGGCTGGAGCCGCCGGTTTGCGTGTGTGTTCGCAGCATGCAGGAGCGGTCCGATTTCGCGCCGTAGCGCTCGCGGATCAAGCCTGCCCATATCTTGCGCAGCGCACGGTACTTGGCCACTTCTTGGAAGAAATCGTTGTGGGTGTTGAAGATCCAGGAGATGCGCGGGGCGAAGTCGTCGATGGCGAGTCCCCTTTCCAGAACCGCTTCGACGTAGGCGATGGCGTTCGCCAGGCTGAAGGCCATTTCCTGGACCGCTGTGGAGCCGGCATCCCGGATGTGATAACCGCTCACGCTGATCGCATTCCACCTGGGGATCTCCGTCGCGCAATAGGCCATCAGGTCTGCGGCAAGCCGAACGGACGGTCGCGGGGGGTAGATGTAGGTCCCACGGGCCACATATTCCTTCAGGATGTCGTTCTGCACCGTACCGCTCAGCTTGTCGGGAGAGACGCCCTGCCGTTCGGCAACCACCACGTACATGGCGAGCAGGATCGCTGCAGGCGCGTTGATGGTCATCGAGGTCGTGACCCGGTCCAAGGGGATCCCTTTCATCAGGGACTCCATGTCCCGCAACGAGTCGATGGCGACGCCGACCTTACCCGCTTCCCCTTGTGCCAGGGTGTGGTCCGAGTCGTAGCCCATCTGGGTGGGCAGGTCGAAGGCCACACTGAGTCCTGTCTGGCCCTGTTCGAGGAGATACTGGAATCTCTCGTTGCTTTCCTGCGCCGTTGCGTATCCTGCGTACTGTCGCATCGTCCACAGACGCGTCCGGTATCCGGTGTCATGCAGGCCCCTGGTGAACGGGAACTGGCCCGGGTCCGCCATATCGTGAGCACCCTTGTCCTGTTCGGTGTAGAACCTCTTCAACGGGATCCCTGACGAATTGCAGACCGGGTCACCCGCCCCCTGGTTTTCTGCCGCATCTTTCGCCTGTTCACCGGCGTTTCCTGGGGTTCCCTTTTCCTGGTCTGCCATGAAGAGCGTCCTCCTTGCCCGGGAATGAAGATCGATGGATTTTTCGCAGCATAACCGTTTACACTGATAAAGATGACATTTTCCCCATGAAGGGATGCAAAATCCATCCCCTCGTGAGCCGATGATGCCATCACCGGTCGCACCTTGACAGCGCCCGGGCTTACAATCTAGGTTACTAATTCCTTGTTGGCAAGTGTCGAGGCAGAAGAGTGATTTCGGGGCGAAGGGGGGTTCAGATGGCTGCAAGTAAAGGGAAGAAGGGCAGGACGAAGAAGAATACACAGGGCAGAAAGTCCCGCCTCTGGCTGCGGGACCTGCTGAACATCCTGGGTGGTCTCCTGGCCGGTGTCCTTGGGTTCTGGATCGTGCAGGAGGTACGGGTCAGTCGGACAACAGAGGATGCCTCTCAGAGGTATCGAACCGTGATTCAGGAGGACCTGCCGGTCCTCAAGCAGGCCTCCGAGGAATACGAAGCCCTCGTCGAGAACGAGGAGAATGTTCCGGAGGCCCTTCAGGGGGTGGATATCACCGGGGCCCTGTACAGGCTGGACGCGTACAAGACGGTTCATGACGACCTGCCCGGCCTGGATGCGGAGGCGAGGCCCCTGCTCCTTTCCTTCTACCTCAACCTGAGGGACGCCGAGCTCTTGAGGAAGCTTATTGTCGAGCAGAGAGAGCATCCACAGGAGATGTCCCAGATCCTCACCCGTGAGTTTTTGCGAACACTTCACGAGGGGACCCAACTCGTTCCGCGACTTCTCTGGGCCCTCGGCCCAGACGAAGAGGCAAAAGGTAAGTGAGAGGTAAAAGGTCAAAGGTGGAAGGGAAGGATTAAGTATCTTACACCACCCCTTTTCCCTTTGACCTTACACCTTTGACCTACGGTGTGGGGTTTCGTGCTGCAACTGGCCTCTTCTCGGGGGCAGGGGGTAGGGTTTCATGTCTATAAGGAGAGAAATCGAGCTCAAGCTTCGGCTGGAGGGCAGGGCACAGTACGACAAGCTCTGCCGAGAGATGGGTACGCCCGCGGATGCGTGGGAACAGATCAATCATTACTTTCGGTCGGAGGACGGCAGGATACCGGGAGAAGAGGGCGTCATCCGGATTCGTCTGGAGAGGGGCAAGGCCATCTTTACCGTAAAGTTGGGGGCCTTGAAGGACGGGCTGGCAAGCGCCCAGGAATACGAGGAGCCCTGGCGAGGCCCCCTGGAGGAGATGCCACCCCCGTCGATCGCGATGTGGGATGCCGGGCATGCAGGCCTCCAGGCCTTGGAGCAGAGGTTCGGCGAACGCTTTCCCCTTGTGTGGGTCGGCAAGATGATCAACCAGAGAAGGCTCTACAGGACCGCCGAGGGCCTTTGCATGGAGGTGGACGCAAGCAGGTATCCGGACGGGGAAGAAGACTATGAAGTAGAGGTGGAAACAGACGACCCGGAACAGGACCGAGGCCTTCTGGAGGCCCTCCTCGACAGATTGGGCGTGCGTTTCGTACCCCAGCCCGCCACGAAGTATCAGCGCTTCTTGGAGCATCTAGCAGGCTGTTGAAGAAGACCCATCTGCGGCGTTGCGCTCATCACTCTAGGTGAAAGGTAAGAGGAAAAGGTGAAAGGTACGGATCAAGATCTTAGGAGGAGATTCAGGGGAAATTCGCGTTTCGCCTGTTAAGGATGCTTCTCCAAGACATTAACCACCCCTTTGCCCTTTACCCTTTTCCCTGTGGTGGGGTACTCGGGGGCAGTTCGGGGCTATTCGACAATCACCAAATCATCCGGGAAATCGGTGATCTTTTCGGTGCCCTGGTTCGTGACGAGGTAGACGTTCTCCAGGCCGATGCCGCCCTTTCCGGGGGGGAAGAGCTTTGGCTCGATCGCGATGGTCATGCCGGGGCGGAGGGGCTCTTTGAACCCGGGGGCAAGCACGGGCCATTCGTCGAGTTCGAGGCCCACGCCATGGCCCAGGAAGTGGACCTTGTTGTCGTTGCAGCCCATGAAGTGAGGCCAGAAGGGGCTCGTGTCCTCGAAGGCCGCTACGACCTCTGCATAGACCTCGTTGCAGGGCCTCCCGGGCTTCAGCCTGCGAACGGTCTCGTCCTGGATTTTTTGGCAGAGCCGATGGGCCTCGATCCACTCATCCGAGAGGGACCCAAGCGCGAAGGTACGGGTCTTGTCGACGAAGTAGCCGTTGTAGCCGAAGACCACGTCCACGAGGATGGGCTCGCCCAGCTCGAGTTCCTTGCGACCCGCGCCCTGGGGCAGGGCAGGGTAGAGGCCGAGGGCCCCTACGGGCCCGTCGAAGGGCGTCGGCGAACAGGCGCTTGTCCCGCTGACCACGGGGCCGTAGTACAGGTCCTGGTTCCATCGGCGTAAACGTAACAGCCCCTGGTGTTCACGGCATCGGAGGGCGAATTCGATCCTGGCCGAAAGATCGAGTTCGGTTCGAGACTCCCGGATCATCCGGGGAATCTCTGCAAACACCTCTGCGTGAAGCGCGGCCGCCTTGCGCATGAACCCCAGCTCGAAAGGGGATTTCGTCTGGCGGACTCTGCGGATCAAGGCCGTGGCGTCCTCCAAGTCGGTCTGAGCCAACTGTTTCTGCAGCTGGAGGAATTCCTTGGTTGGCAGGACGTCCATTTCCAGGCCGACGCGCGCCCCTTTCTTCCCGGCCACCCGTTTGCCAAGCGCCTGCAGGCCCGGGTACGGCCGGATCTCCCGCAGGGGGGATTCCCGTCGGGCGCGCTCGAGGCTGCGCTGCACCCACAAGACGGGGCTCTCCTCCGAGGGGATCCACAGATACCCATTCTGTGCCGTGCCGGAGAAGTAGAAGATATCCACGGGATGACACACGAGAGCGCCGTCGAACCCCTGCTCCCGGAGGAGGCTCTGGAACAGGGCGATTCTTCTCTCGACCTCTGCCGAAGGCGTCAGAAAGTCGCGATAGATTTCTTCTGCTCTACTCATCATGCCTCCCTGATTCCTTCATGAGGGTTGCCGGATCGTTTGTCAAGGAATAGGGGATTCGTTATCCTGACCGGATGGACAGAGAAAGAAACAGGCTCATCTAAGGAACTAGAAAGGCCATTCTCATGACAGGACCTGACAAGACCCCTTCCGCAGGGGAGTTCGTGAAGATCGTGACCCATGACGATTTCGACGGGGTCGTGTCGGCCGCACTGTGCAGTCTTGCGAACAGGATCGATAACTTCATGTTTTCCGGGCCTGTGTCCATCCTGGACCCTGGCCTCGAGGTGGGAGCGGATACGATTGTCTGCGATCTGCCTCATCATCCCGCCGCCGGGCTCTGGTTCGACCACCACAGCGGGAACCTAGAAGACTATCGCCTTAAGGGGGGCGATCCGGAGGCCGTACGAGACACCTTTGGGGAGGAGAAGAGCTGTGCCAGGGTGATATACCGCTATTACCTGGAGCAGGGGTTCGCCTTCCCGACGTTCATGGGTACGACGGTCGAGGAGACGGACACGGTCGACAGCTTTGACTACAAGGACCTCGAGGATTGGCAGCGCGAGACGCCGGGCAAGCTAATTTCCGACTCGCTTCGAATCACCTTCCGTTCGCGGGGAGAACGAAACCGGTACATGCGTCATCTCATCCGCAGAATCCGCGAGGCCCCTCTCGAAGAGGTGCTGTCCGACCCCGAGGTCGAGGAGAAGTCCCGTCTCTATCGGGAGATGGAGGAAAAGAGCCGTTCCCTCATCGAGCGGATGGCCGCCTTTCTGCCGGAGGATGCGGAGCAGGAGGTGATTCTTCTGGACACCACGGGCCTCAAGCATGCACCGTACATCATCAAGAGCCTGGCCTTTCTCTCTTACCCGAAGGCGGTGGCGGTTCTCGAGGTGAAGTGCATGTTTCGTCAGAAACGCAAGACCAATGACCTTGCGTTCTCCATGTCCCTGAGCCCCAGCCTGGAACTCGGCTCTTCGGAGAAAGATGTGGGGGAGATCATGCGCTCCCTGAACATGGGCGATGGACACCGGGGGGCCGGGGCCGGCAGAATCCAGTGCAAGTCTAAAGCAGAGATGATGAAACAGAAAGAACAGATCCTCCAGAAGATCCTCGGCATGTGGGGGAATCAGCGGGCCAAATCTTTGGAAGCGGGTCCCTCGGGGGAAGGCCGTTCCGAGTAGGGGGGAGTCTTGGAGTCGCTCGAAGGCACGCTGCCGTACCTGGTCCGGTACTCCTACCTGGGGGTATACGGGCTGATCCTCATGTTCAGCACTGTGCTGCCCTTTTCGAAGACGCTCGTGATCGTGGCTGCAGGCATTCTGGCCTCCCAGGGCATCGGCAGCCTTCCCGTCTACCTCATGGTTTCGCTCGCAGGACTCGTGACAGCGGACAGCGTCTACTACTCGCTGGGCTATTTCTTCGGGGAAAGGGTCTTGGGATGGAAGACCTTTTCGGGACCGCGAAACCAGCAGAGATTCCGCGAGGCGGAAACGCGCTTCCGAAGGCATGATGCGTTCGCCGTCTTCTCGGTGCGTTTCCTTCCTTTTCTCAGGTGCCCCATCTTCGTCGTTGCCGGCATGAGCCGGATGTTCCCCTTGCGATTTCTCCTGGCGGATTTTCTGTCGGCCTGCCTGCTCGCGCCCGTGGCGATCTCTTTGGGGTACTTCTTCGGGGAGAACCGCGAGTTGCTCGTCCGGTACGTGAAGGAGGGGGAATACGTCCTGGGCCTGCTCGTGTGTCTCTTGCTCGTCTTCCTGTTCCTCTTCCCAAGAAGGCCGAAGAGAGACTAGCGTTCTGTACACAGACGCGCCACCAGGTCGAAGAGGACCCGAACGCCGAAGAAGAACCCCTCCACCGGAATTCGTTCGTTGTGCCCGTGCATGAGATCGATGAAATGGAAGCCTTCCGGCAGCTTGACGGGAGAGAAGCCAAAACACCGGGTGCCCAGTCGGCTGTAGTGGCTTGCATCGGTGAATCCCGGAACCATGTTGGGGACCACGACGGCAGATGGGTCGTGGTGGCGCAGGACATCGCTCATGGCTCCAAGGATCGGGTCATCCGGCGGTGCCCAGACGGCCGGTTTGAACTCGAGGATCTCGATTTCGTAATCGTCTCCAATGACGGCCGTAACCTCCCGCAGGAAGTCCTCCCGGGTCTGTCCCGGCAGGACACGGCCGTCGACCTCCAGGGTGGCCTCTGAAGGGAGGACGTTCACCTTCTCACCTCCCCGGATGATCGTCGGGTTCGCGGTGTTGTGGAGGGTCGCATAGAGCATGCGGGCCAATCCCTTGTCCGGAATGATCTTGTCGAGGATCAGCCGGCTCAAGCGCCGGTTCAGCACCTGCCGGAGCACCAGCCCCTTCGGGAAGGGTTGATGGCCGGCCATGGTTTCGACAAAGACGGCAGCCTGCGGTGTACAATGGAACGGGAGTCTCTGCGACCCGAGTCTCTGAGCCGCCTTTCCGATCTTGCCCACGGCTCCCTCCCAGTTTGGCAGTGAGCCGTGCCCTGGTGCGCCCTTTGCCTTGAGACGCAGCCAGCAGATCCCCTTCTCGGCTATCTGTACGGGATAGAAGTGTTTCCCGTCTGCGATCCGGCTGAAGCCACCGATCTCCCCGAGGGCGTACTCGGCCCTGACCTTCTCCGGGTGTTGCTCCACGAGCCAACCCGAGCCGTACCCTCCCCCTGTTTCCTCATCCGCCACGGCCGCAAACACGAGGTCGCGTTTCAGCCCGGCCTTGTGCCGGCTGAGCAGGATGACGGTCATGAGGCTCATGATGGCCATGTGTTTCATGTCCAGCGCGCCCCTGCCCCACACGAAGCCGTCCGCCAGGACCCCACCGAAGGGGTCGTGGGTCCAGTAGGGCCTTTCCGCGGCCACCACATCCAGGTGGGCGTTCAGCAAGAGGGGCGGCAGGGAACCGTCGCCGCGGAGCCGGCACACCAGGTTCGCCCGGCGAGGAGCACTCTCCAGAATCTCATAATCGATCCGCTCCTTCTCGAGGATTGCGCCGAGGTATTCGCAGGCCTCCCGTTCGTTTCCCGGAGGATTGGTCGTGTCGAAGCGAAGGAGGTTCCGGAAGTACTCCAGGGACTCGTCGAAGACGGCCTTCCATTCGGACTCAGGGATCGAGAGGGGTTCCTTCGCCATGTTGAGCCTCCTCTTGGGGGGGGGATCCCCCTCTTGCGATTCGCATTTTTCCTGCTTTTCTGGCACCCTACAACGATTAGCTCATCCCAGCCCGCATGTTGCATGAAGCCTTCTTTCTGCTAGCGGCGTAATCACGCGAGTTCGGGCGAGTGCGGTATCCCCGAACTCTACCTCGCTACGAAGTCTTGCGCAATATGCGGGCTAGTGTCCTGTCGCAGAAATAGTGATGCACAGGTTAGCTTCGTAATTGGGGACAGCCACCGATTTCCCCACTACGCTAACCATCAATTCGGGTTCAGGAAATCGGTGGCTGTCCCCAATTACGTCTGGGACAGGACACTGGGTTGAAAGGGTCTTTCTGTAAAGCAAGAGCGGGGAATTGCCGATATTCTAGGGTGAAGGGGAGTGCGATGCCGCGCGAGAGAAAAGTCATCCTGCCGGCAAGAAAGCCGGCTCGACGTACGTACGGTCCGGGCGCCAGGCTGAAGGAGGCGGGAAAGAAGGGTTTGGGGTTTCTCGTGAAGGGGATCCCTGCCCGTTGCGCCAATGCCAGCTACAACGCCTACAGCCGGATCTACCAGGGCCAGCTCCGCATGGGCCTCCCCGTGTCGAAGAAGCTCCTGAGGAGCCAGGAAGACATTCGGAACCGGTCTGCAGCGAAACTGGCGCTCTCCCTGTATCACATCTTTTTTCACAAAACAGAGACCCGAATCCCGAGGAACGAGATCAAGCTGGTTCTGCTCGACGAACTGGACAAGGGGAGGATCCGTCTGACGGAAGACGTGATTTTCCTGAGCGAGGAAGAGCTGAGACACCTGGCATCCGCTCGTTTCCACATCCCGAGTCAAGCCCTTCACGGAATCGTTGCCGAGGCCCGTCGTCGAAGGATCCTCAAAGAGACCCTGAGAGAGCACCGGGCGCCGGCCTATTTCGAGAGTGAAATCGAAGAAAGCGAGGAGAACGGACGGGGCGACTACGAGATTGTGCACTACAGGGACTTCACAGACGAAGGTAAGTCCATCGGCTTCCGCCGGCTTGCCAGCATGGAAGCGGTGACCTCCGGGGACAACCGCCCTTCGCTCGTGATGGTTCCCGGAATCGGAGCCAACAGCGATTGTTACAACCTCAACAACCGCCACTCCATGGCAAAAGACCTTGCCGACCTGGGGTTCTGGGTCTACCTGTTCGATCCGAGAGGCATGGGGGTCAACCACGGGCAGTTCGACCCCTTCCTGACCATCGACACCCTGATCGATCACGACCTTGCTGCTGTTTCCCGGTTCATTTTTAAGCGATCTCGGGGGAAACCTTTGATTCTGGTCAGCCACAGCATGGGAGG
>JAQYVQ010000174.1 GCA_030145435.1 Syntrophobacteria bacterium
TAAGCTTTATAACTCCCCAAGTTGGCCAAGGCAACGCTTCCCGGGCTCACGGTGGTCGGGTCGGTCATCACGTTGATGCAGGTCGTCTTGCCCGAGGCAAAGGCCTCCTCCAGGGCGGGCCGGATCTGTTCGGGTCTCTCCACGTAGATCCCCTTTCCGCCGAGGGCCTCGACGACTTTGTGGTAGTCGACCTTGCCGATCCACGTTCCGGCCTCGATGGCGTGGCCGAGTCGGAGTTCCTGGCTGTGCCGGATCATGCCCCATCCGAGGTCGTTGCTGATCACGACGACGATGGGAAGCTGCTTCCGGATGGAGTTCTCGAATTCCATGAAATTGAAGCCTACGGAACCGTCTCCGATCATCAGACAGACCCGCTTGTCGGGATAGAGCATCTTCGCGGCATTGGCGTAAGGCAGTCCCACGCCGAGACATCCAAACAGGCCGGAGTCCTGATAGTGTCCCGCCTTGCGTACGGTTCGCGTCATCCCTGTCCAGATCGCCGTGTCGCCTCCGTCGGCGACGACGATGTCATCCTCGCGGTTCATGAAATCGTTGACCTCCTTGGCGAGCCGGAGCGGATGAATCGGTACGTTGGCGCTCTCCCAGTTGGGTCTCGCCTCGGCCTTGCTGTCCACCTCCGCCTTCTTGAGCACTTTGATCCATCCCTTGAATCCCTGTTGCAGCCTCTCACTGATTCCCTGCTCGTCGATGACCTGATTGCATGCCTTGAGAAAGCCCCCGATGTCGCTGAAGATGGGCAGATCGATGCTCCGGTTCCTGCCGATCTCTTCCGGCTCGATGTCCACCTGGACCAGCTTTGCGTCCTTGTTGAACAGCTCGCCGAAGATGTAGTAGAGGCCGATCCGTGTACCCAGGAAGATGACCAGGTCTGCGCTCATGTTGGCGAACATGGCCGCTCCCGGCCGGATCGCAAGGGAGGATTCGAAACAGAGGGGGTGGGTGTCCGGAATGGTTCCCCGGCCCGCGGCGCTGGTGAAGGCGGGCATGCCGGTCTTCTCGATGAACTCGACGAGATCCTTTGCGCCGTCCGAGTACCAGGTACCGCTACCGGCGATCACGACCGGCTGCTTTGCAGCCTGGATCATCTCCATCAGGCGAGGCGCGTTCTCGTGGTCCACGGGGCGGGACGGGATCCCCGTCCCCATGTACCTGACCTGTTCCGTGTCCGTGAAGGCGTTCAGGACATCAACCGGATATTCCAGATACACGGGACCCGGGCGACCGCTTATTGCAGTTCGATAGGCGAGGTCCAGGAACTCCGGGATGCGCTCCGGCTTGTGGCAGATCAGGGCCTTCTTCACCATCGGTTCGATGACCGGTGCCTGGTACATGTCCTGGAGGTCGAGCTTTTCGATAGACTCGATTCCGACGCAGCCTGAGATGAGAACCATGGGCGCGTTGGAGAAGCGCGCGTTTGCGACGGCGGAGAGGGCGTTCGTGAAGCCCGGCCCGGCCGTGACCATGGCGATTCCCGGCTCGCGGGTCATCCTGCCCCATGCCTCGGCCATGAAGACGGCGGCCTGCTCGTGTCGCGTGTCTACGAGCGTTATGGGCGAGTCTTCGAGGTGTTGGTAGATGGGTGTGATGTGGCCACCACTCAGGGTGAAGATGTGTTTGACCCCCTTCTGGATCAACGCCTCTGCAGCCAGTTGCCCACCTTGAATCGATGCCATGGTTTCCTCCTGTTGATGGGACCTATTTCTTGCTTGACAAGGGGTTCCTTCCGACCTAAAATGACAACATGACACTATTCTGACACCATGTCAAGGAACAAAAGAAATGACCCGCCGCAGTCGAATGGCCCAGGAAAGGCAGGCCAGGATGGAGCTCATCCTGGCGAGCGCCGAGAAGCTCTTCGTGGAAAAGGGCTACACCGGGACTTCGATCAACGACATAGCCGCAGAGGCTGATTTCAGCCGGACCTCCATCTATCAGTACTTCAGCAGCAAAGAGGAGATGTACCTCCACATTATGGAGAAGTACACGGATCCGCTGACGGAGAGGCTCAAGAAGGCTACGGAGGATGCGCCGACGGTACCGGACAAGATCAGGGCCTTTCTCGACGAGCTGCGGAAGATGAAGAGGGAGAAGTCCAACTTCTTCGAGCTCTATTTCATTCAGAGGCATCAAGTGGAGCCCCGACTCCCGGATGAACTCAGGACGCAGCTCAACGAGAAGAGAAGGCGGCTCGAGAACGTGTTCCGGGAATTCTACCGGGAGGGGGCTGAAAAGGGGGAAGTCCGGGCCCTCCGCTTCAAGGACGCGTCGAACCTGTTTTTCGCGCAGATCATGGGCATGATGCTCCTTCACGAGTATTACGGGAGCGAGTTCGACGTGAGCCTGGACGAGCATCTGGATATGTCCCTTCAACTCTATCTCGAGTTCGTCGAGAAGGTGGACGGGCAGCAGGAGAGGTTGCGGGCAGGGGCAGGCGCCGCGTGAACATGTGTGTCCGAAGGCATTTGAGTACTAGGAGTGACCAATAGATCACGGGAGGGTCGTCATGACACAGGCGGTACCTGAAGTTGCGGAAGTGTTGTCGCCTCAGGAAGAGCGAATCAGGAAGGGACTGGGCATCGGGCTGGTCAGCGAAGAGGCGCAGCAGAAGAGGGCCAGGATTCATCGAATGCTTCAAGGCTTCCGGGACAAGCCGATCCGGATCAACGTGGAAAGGGCCCGGCTCCTCACCGAATCGTTCAAGGAGACCGAAGGGCAGCCCCTGGTGCTCCGGTGGGGCAAGGCGATGGCCTACATCCTCAAGAACGTTTCGATTCACATCGATGAGAACGAACTCGTCGTAGGCAGTGCGGGCCCGCCGGGTCGGTACGCGGTCTTTTTCCCGGAACTGGAGCAGATGTTCTTTTCGCAAGAGGTCCGTCCCACCGAACCGGGCGACTCCCTGCTCCTGACCGAGGAGGACGTGGGGGCTATCAACGGCGTGCTGAGGCCCTACTGGGAGGGGAGGCAGTACCACACAGCCTTCCTGAACGCCCTGCCCGAGGACACCCGCAGCATCGTGGAGCGGTACTTCATCATCACTCCGACGGCCACGGCCCGTTCCTGCCTGGCCTGGAACCACGATTACGAGAAGGTCCTCGAGCGAGGCGTGAAGGGGATCAAGCAGGAAGCGGAAGAAAAACTGGCGTCCCTTGACCCCCTGGACCCGAAAGAGAAGATCGAAAAGGAGCCGTTCCTCAGGGCCGTGATCATGGTCTGCGACGGAATTGTCGAGTTCGCCAATCGGTACGCCAAGCTGGCACGCGACATGGCGGAAGAGGAACCCGACGGAAAGAGAAAAGAAGAGCTCCTGAAGATTGCCGAGGTCTGCGAAAGGGTCCCGGAGAATCCGGCCAGGACCTTCCACGAGGCAGTCCAGTCACAGTGGTTCATCCAGACCGTGTCCAGACTCGAACAGCGCATAGGCGGAACGGTCGGCAACGGCAGGATCGATCAGTACTTCTATCCCTTCTTCAAGAAAGACATCGAAGAGGGTCGAATCACGAAGGACCAAGCCATGGAACTGCTCGAGTGCCTGTGGATAGGCATGGCCAAGAACGTGGATATCTACACGGCACCCGGGAATTTTTCGTACACGGACGGGTACGCCCACTGGGAGGCGACCACCCTCGGGGGTGTGGACAAGGACGGAAAGGACGTCACGAACGAGCTGTCCTACTTGATGCTCGAATCCAAACGGGAGTTCCCCCTCAACTACCCTGACCTGGCGGCCCGGGTCCATGCGGAGACGCCGGAACCGTTCCTCCACGCCATCGCCGAGACGATCAAGGAGGGGACAGGGTTTCCGAAGCTCTTCTTCGATGAGGAGATCATCCCCCTGTTCCTCGCCAAGGGCGCAGAGGTCGAAGAGGCGAACGACTACTGCATCTGCGGCTGCACGGAAGCGAAGATGCTCAACCGGGATGCGGTCACGACCGGATGTGCCTGGGTCAACCTGGGGTCGGTCGTTGAGATGGCCCTGAACGACGGCGTAGTGAAGTCCTACGGGGATGACCGGATCGGTGTGAGCACCGGTGATCCGAGGGACTTCACGTCCTACGATGATCTTTGGAGCGCCTTCTGCCGCCAGTTGGAGCACGTGCTGAAACACACCTTTGTCCAGCAGTATGTGGCGGACACACTCAAGCCGAAGTTCATCGCAGCGCCCATGTCCTCCATGCTTCACGACCTCTGTATGAACGCGTGCCGGGACATGCACGATGGTCCGATCGAAGGCGCCCTGTACCTCGGCTTCATCGACACCCTCGGGTTCGCCACGGCGATCGACTCCCTAGCGGCGATCAAGAAGCTCGTCTTCGACGACAGAAAGCTGACCATGGATGAGTTCATGGAGGCGCTGAAGGCGAATTTCGAGGGCAAAGAGGCGATACGTCAGATGTGTCTCAACGCCCCGAAGTACGGGAACAACGAGCCTTACGCCGACAGGATCGGCCGCGACATCGAGGAGTTCGGCGTGAAGCTTACGCGCAGGTACAAGACCGCCTTCGGCGGCGAACTCGACATCCGGTACGTGACGATCACGGCCCACGTTCCCTTCGGTGCGATCCTCGGCGCCACGCCCGACGGGAGGAAGGCGGGCGAGCCGGTTGCAGAGGGTGTGAGCCCGTCGCAGGGGTCGGACCGAAACGGGCCGACCGCGAGCTTGATCTCGATCTCGAGGACGAGGGCGTCCGGTTACAAGGAGCGTGCGGCAAGGCTGCTGAACATGAAACTGACACCGTCGGCGGTCGAGGGGACCGAGGGCACGAAGAAACTGATGTCTCTCATACGGACCGCCTGTGACCTGAAGATGTGGCACCTCCAGTTCAACATCGTCAATCGGGACACATTGGTTGCGGCGAAGGAGGATCCGGAGAAGTACCGGGACCTGCTGGTCCGTGTAGCCGGCTACAGTGCCTACTTCGTGGATCTATCGTCCCCGCTTCAGGACGAGATCATCCACCGGACGGC
>JAQYVQ010000239.1 GCA_030145435.1 Syntrophobacteria bacterium
GGTCTCGGCCAGGGGAGTGGAAAGGGACTGCACGCCAAGGCGGACCTGGCCTGCTTCGAGGCCACCCAGTACGCGGCGGACGAGGCCTATGGGATGGCAGGGATCGAACCCAAGGACGTGCAGATTGCCGAGGTGCACGACTGCTTCTCCATCGCGGAGATCGTCCATCTGGAGGACCTCGGGTTCTGCAAGCCCGGAGAGGGCTACAAGATGGTTGAGGAAGGCCGGACCCGTCTGGACGGTGACAAGCCGATCAACACCTCCGGGGGGCTCAAATGCAAGGGCCACCCGGTTGGGGCTACCGGCGTGTCCCAGGTTCACGAGATCTGGAAACAGCTCCGGCAGGAGGCCGGCCCGCGCCAGGTTCCGATCAAAGACCTGAGGATCGGGGCCACCCACAACCTGGGCGGCACGGGGGGCACCTGCACCTTTACGATTCTTGAAAGGAGGTAGACCGTGGAGACCCGTCCGATCAATGATGTTTCGTACGAGGCGTACCTCAAGGAAGAGAAGTTGATGGGTACCACGTGCAGGAGTTGTGGCGCCCGTTTTCTCCCTCCCAGGCCGATCTGCACGGAATGTCACAAACCAGAGATGGATTGGAGCGAGGTGGGCGGCAAGGGGAAGCTCGTTTCCTTTACCTGCATCGCCGTGGGTCCCCCCTCCATGAAGGCGGAAGGCTTCGACAGGAACAACCCGTATTGCCTGGGCGTGGTAGAACTGGACGAGGGGGTGAGGGTGGTTGCCCGAATTCAGGGGGTCGACGCCCGGAATCCGGAGACCATCCGGATCGGCACGCCCTTGTGTATGAAGATCCTTCATCGCGGCGAGGGAGAGCACGCACGTGCCGTGCTGGCCTTCGAACCTGTATAGCAGGAGAAGAGCAGATGAACAGAGACCCCAAGAAGCTGGTGGCAGCGACCATCGGGGTGATCGAATACTTGAAGGCGGAAAGCGAGCGCGCGCGACAGGAGAAAATGGCCGCCTTTGAAGCCCCTTCTCTGCCGGTGGGCCAACAGGCCCAGCCCGCGGGTTCTTTGTGGGCCGCCAGCGGAAGGATGGAGATCATGCGCTTTCGCAATTTGATGGAGCTCAGGATCTTCCGAAGGGGGAGATGAAGATGAAGCGGTCCGTTCCGTTCGAAGAAGAACACGAGATCTTCCGGAAGAGCCTCAGGCGTTTTCTCGAGAACGAGTATGTTCCCCACTTGGAGGAATGGTGCGATTTCGGCGCCATGCCTAGGGAATACTGGCAGAAGCTGGGCGAGCAGGGGTATCTCTGCCCGTGGGTGGCGGAAGAGTACGGCGGGATGGACGCGGATTTCCTCTTTTCGGTCATTCTCACCGAGGAAATCGCCCGCAATTTGGGGGACTCCGCCATCGGTGTGCCCTTGCACAGCGACATGGTCATGCCCTACATCGACAGCTACGGCAGCCCGGAGCAGAAGGCGCGATGGATGCCGGCTGCGGTGAGCGGGGAGAAGATCCTGGCCGTGGCCATGACCGAACCGGGTGCCGGGTCGGACCTGGCGGCCATCCGGGCCACAGCGAGAAAGGAAGGAGACGGCTACGTAATCAACGGGCAGAAGACCTTCATCACGAACGGGACCCAGGCCGACCTGGTCGTGGTTGCCGTGAAGACGAACACGGAGGTGAGTCCTCATCAGGGCATGAGCCTGTTCGTCGTAGAGCGGGACACCCCCGGCTTCTCGGTCAGCGGAAAGCTCGAGAAGATCGGGATTCCTTTCCAGGACACGGCAGAGATGTACTTCGAAGAGTGTCGTGTGCAGGCAGACAACCTGCTTGGGGAGGAGGGAAGGGGCTTCTACTACCTGATGGAGAAGCTCCAACAGGAAAGGCTGGTGGTTTCCGTGAGCGCCCAGGTGAGGGCCGAGGTGATTCTGGAAGCCACGATCGAATACTGCAAGAGCCGTGAGCTTTTCGGCAAGCCCCTGTCGTCCATGCAGAACACCCAGTTCCGCGTTGCGGAGATGGCCACCGAGATCGAGCTGGGCCGTACGATGATCGACCGCTTGATCGTGGAACACATGAAGGGCGAGGAGGTCGTAACAGAGGTGTCCATGGCCAAGTGGTGGGTCACCGAGATGCTCAACCGCGTGGCGACCCAGTGCCTCCAGTTGCACGGAGGGTACGGATACATGGTCGAGTACCCGGTGGCTCGTGCCTGGGTGGACGCCCGGGTGCAGACCCTCTATGCGGGAACCACCGAGGTGATGAAGACGATTATTGCGAAGCGGATGGGCTTGTAGCGTGAGGGAAGAAGGAAAACTTGATCGATAAGGAGAACGCTATGGCTTACAAGGTTTTCGTCAAACGGATTGTGCCGGCAGACAGGGCGGCTGACCTGATGCCGCTCCTCCTGGAGCTGCGGACCCACGCGACCAACCAGCCGGGCTACATCTCCGGGGAGACCCTCAAGAGGGTGGACAACCCCGGGGAGCAACTCGTGATCAGCAATTGGAAGACCCTCGAGTCGTGGCGGGCCTGGCTGACGAGCGGGGAGCGGTTACGCATCCAGGAGAAGGTCGACCGCGTGCTCGGGGAGAAGACCGAATACGAGATCTACGCCTACTGAAAGACTCTGCAGTTCCCGGCCCAACAAAGAACAATTCAACACGTCGGACAGGAGCCCGAACATGGCCAAGAAACGTCAGGGAAGCAAGCACGACCAAGTACAGGTAACCACCATGGATTACAAAAGGAAGAGGCCCAAGGCCGAGAACCCGGTGAAGATCCAAGATCTGACCCTCCGGGATGGCCATCAGTCCCTTTTTGCCACGCGGGGGAGAACCGAGGACATGATCCCCGTAGCCGAGATGATGGACAAGGTCGGCTTTTGGGCGGTCGAAGTGTGGGGGGGCGCGACTTTCGACACGATGCACCGGTTCCTGAACGAGGACCCATGGGAGAGGCTGCGCACCCTGAAGCGCTACTTCAAGAGCACGCCCTTCTCCATGCTCCTGCGTGGACAGAACCTGGTGGGGTACAGAAACTACCCGGACGATGTCGCAGAGGCATTCGTGGACCGGGCTGCGGCAAACGGCATGGACGTCTTCCGGACCTTTGATGCCCTGAACGACTACCGGAACTTCGAGACCGTCGTGAAGGGGATCAAGAAGGCAGGCAAGCATTTTCAGGGGTGCATCTGCTACACCATGACCGAGCCCCGCATGGGCGGGGACGTCTACAACCTCGACTACTACGTGAAGAAAGCGAAGGCCCTGGAATCGATGGGGGCCGACAGCATCTGCATCAAGGACATGGCCGGCCTGATCGCCCCGTACGACGCCTACGACCTGATCAAGGCCCTGAAGCAGGCGGTGAAGGCACCGATTCATCTGCACAGCCACTTTACGTCGGGCATGGCCTCCATGAGTCATCTGAAGGCGATCGAGGCCGGGGTGGACATCCTCGACACCTGCATGTCCCCTTATGCCTTCCGCACCTCACATCCGGCCGTGGAACCCCTGGTGATGGCCTTGCTCGGAACGAACCGGGACACAGGTTTTGACATCCGGCTGCTGGCAAAGATCAATGAAGTGCTGGAAAAGGAGATCCTGCCGAAATACAGGCACCTGCTCGACGACACGAAGGTGTCGATCATCGACATTAACGTGCTCCTGCACCAGACCCCGGGGGGGATGCTTTCCAACCTGGTGAATCAGTTGAGAGAGATGAACGCCCTCGACAAGCTGGATCAGGTCTATGAAGAGCTTCCTCGCGTCAGGAAGGAACTCGGCCAGATCCCGCTCGTGACCCCGACGAGCCAGATCGTGGGGATCCAGACCGTGAACAACGTGCTGTTCGACGACAAAAAAGAGCGGTACAAGATGATCACGGCGCAGGTGAAGGATCTCTGCTACGGGCTGTACGGGAAGACCGCCGTCCCGATTGATCCCAAGGTACAGAAGAAGGCATTGAAAGGATACCCCAGGGGCGAGAAGCCGATCACGTGCAGGCCCGCCGATGTTCTGAAACCAGAACTCAAGGACGTCCAGAAGGACGTGGGGGGGCTCGCAAAGGACCTGGATGACCAGTTGGTCTGTGCCCTTTATCCGGTCACAGGACGGCGGTTCCTGAAATGGAAATACGGCATCGAGGAGGCCCCGGACTCGGTGAAGGCGAAAACCCTCGATGCGGTCAAAGCGGAAGAAGAACGGGTCAGGAAGGCCAAGGCCGGCGATCTTATCGAGAAGAAGCCGAAGAAAGGACCGCCCAAAGGCCTGAACCTGCGCACCTTCAAGGTCTTCGTGGACAACGAGTACTTTGAGGTGGGCGTAGAGGAAGGGGCCGGCGGAACGCCCGTCGTGAGTTACGTACAGCCAGGGGCTGCATCACAGCCGGCCCAGGTTGCCCAGACGGCAGCGCCCCCTCCGCCGCCGGATTCCGTGCCGGCTGCCGCCGCAGAGGGAGACGTGGAGGGCAAGCCGCTCACGGCGCCCATGCCGGGCCTGATCATCAGCGTCGCGGTAAAGGTCGGGGACACGGTGCAGGAAGGAGACCCCGTACTCGTTCTGGAGGCGATGAAGATGGAGAACTCGATTCCGGCTCCGGTGAGCGGAACGATCAAGGCGGTCTACTTCGGCAGCGGAGACTCCGTGAGCAAGGATGATGTAATCTGCGTCATCGGCTGACAACACCCGTGTCGCCCGCACCAGCATCACCGTGTCGAGGCGCAGGCGACAGTAGTGCTGTCATGGGACTCTTAAAACAGCTTGACTCCGGGGCGGGAGCTGTTTCATTATGGGGCGTGTTCATCGAAACCCCTGAGTAGAAAGAGGAGCAAACCATGGCAAAGAAGGAACTACTCGCCTTGTTGCAGTCTGCCAGTGTGAAGGACCTCAAAGAGCTGCTCGTGCTGAAAAAGGAATTGGATGCCCTCGAGAAGAAAGAGGAAGCGCTGCTGAAGCAGTTCACATCCGTCTCCAAAGACATCGGTTCCATCCAGACCGCCTTCGGGAAGCCGAGTCGCCGTAAGAAACCGGCCGCCCGCGTCAAGAAGACAACCAGGAAGGGGACGAGGAAGTCTGCGAAGA
>JAQYVQ010000289.1 GCA_030145435.1 Syntrophobacteria bacterium
CTTGATCTTCTGTTGTTTCCTGGTGGGAATGGGCATCGTCGCCGTCGGTTGTCAGAAAAGCCGGGAAGGGGAGGCGCAGAGCGACCCCCAGGTTACACAAACGGGATTCGAAGACGTCGGGGAGAAGACTTTGCCCTCTGCCTCGGCCATGACAAAGGAGAACTCCATGGTGGTTAGTGTGAACGATACGGTGATTGACATATCGGACGTGAACCGTGCGACGGAAATCCTCCTTGCACAGTACAGAAATCAGATTCCCCCGGACAGGGCGGCTCAGGCGCGAACGGTCCTGCGAAAGCAGGCGGCGGAGAACCTGATCAATCAGAGCCTCCTCCTCGAGGAGGCCGGGCGGCAGGGGACTCAACCCGAGCAGAAGCTGGTGGATGATCGGTTCAACGAGACTGTCGGGCGCTTTCCTTCTCCGGAGGAATTCCAGACCGCGCTGAATTCGATGGGGCTTACCAAGGAAGCGTTCCGGGAGGAGATCAAAGAGGACCTGATGATCGAAGTCCTTCTGGATGAACAGCTGAAAGACGTGAAGAAAGTGAGCGACGAAGAGGTGAGCGCCTTCTTTCGGGACCATCCCGAAAGCTTCCGGTCGCCGGAACAGGTCCGTGCCAGCCATATCCTGATCACGGTCGACGAAGGTGCTACCGACGAGCAACGTGCCCAGAAGCGCCTGGAACTGGCGGGCCTCAAGGGCGAGGTCGAGAAGGGCGCTGACTTCGGCCAGCTGGCAGGCCAGCACTCAGACTGTCCGAGCAAGGCCCGGGGCGGTGATCTGGGATACTTCGAAAGGGGCAAGATGGTGAAGCCCTTCTCGGATGCGGCCTTTGCGATGAAGGTGGGCGACACCAGCGAAATCGTGGAAACCCAGTTCGGGTATCATTTGATCAAGGTGACCGACCATCAGGAGCCCAAGACAGCCACCCTGGACGAGGTCAAGGGCCAGATCGAGAACCTGCTGAACCGTCAGGCCAAGGACAAGGCCGTCGCTGCATACGTAGGCAAACTGCGGGAGCCGGCGAAGATTACGTATGCCGAAGGCTACGCACCCTAGCAGGCTGTCGATAAACGGCCATCTGCTGCGTTGCACTCGCCCCTCGTCACTGCGGCGTACGGTGTACGCCTCATTCCTCGGGACTTCGTGCGCCTTGCATATGACCATTTCTCGACAGCCTGCTAAGAAGGTTCTTCCCTGGTAGGTTGCCGATAAACGTCCGTTTGCGGGTTGTTACGGGGTGCTTCCAGCCGAAGCTCTCTTGTCAGCATACACGCAGCTCAGGCACGTGAGGTCCTGGCCCGGCGGCGGCCTTACAGAGGTCACGATCTCCTGTCCACACGCGCTACATATCACCTTGTGTTGGGGAGGCTTCTTCTTGTAACCCCCTCTCTTGCCTGATCCAGGCCTTCTCCTCCTTGCGATGTCGCACCTCCTTCCGGGGGGCTGCCCAAGTACCGACACGGGGTCGGCGGCCGTTCCGCCCTGCTGCATCCGGGCGATTCAGGCCAAAAAAATACCGCCAAGACTGGCTCGCGGTCTTGACGGTTCAAATGAAAATGGCTCTTTTCAATTAAATCGGAAATGGAACGCAAGTGTCCTCTCTTATCCATAGCAGAGCCAGGACCATATAGCAAATACCAGGCCCGGGGCCTGGGGCCCTCGTGACCTCCGGCATGTTTGTGTTTTCTCCCTGGGGCTTGATAGACTGTCCTCCGGGAAACGCGAAAAACCAATGCACGGCGCATAGTTCGAAGCCGGATTCCGCAAAGGGAGGAAATCATGGAACAGGACCGGAACTACCAGGATCGTGGACTGGGGTTTCTTCTGATATGTCTCCTTCTGGTGCTCCTCTTCGGCTATCTTGTCCTCCGGCCGTTTCTCAACATCTTCCTGATGGCCCTCGTGCTCGCCACGATCACCTATCCGGTTTATCGGCGAATCCGCGTATGGACCAAGGACCGCAAGAGCCTCTCCGCCTTCCTGAGCTGTCTCTTCGTAGTGTTTGTCATCATCGTGCCGTGCATCATGCTCGTCGGGTTGCTGGCCAAGGAATCCGTCCAGATCTACGGCTGGGTCAACGAGAAGGCCCAGAGCGGCGTCCTGCAGGAAAGCGTAGGTCAGCGGCTGGTCGATCTGCAGCAGCGCTTCCTGCCGAGGTTCGACCTGGAACGCTTCGATGTAGGAAAGGCCCTGACCGGACTTGCGGGTACGTTGAGCGGGCTCCTGGTGAAGTGGAGCACGAGCGGGGTGAAGCTGGTCACCAGCGCCGTATGGCAGTTCTTCCTGATGCTTTTTGCACTGTTCTACTTCTACAAGGATGGTGCGGCCTTCCTGCACTGGATGATGCACCTGACGCCCCTTCCGGGCAGCCTCGAGCGAGAGATACAGGAGAAGTTCAGGGAGGTGAGTGAGTCGGCCTTCCTGGGCACGTTTCTTACCGCAGCGGCCCAGGGCTTTCTGGGAGGACTCGGCTTCCTGATCGTTGGGTACCCCCCTCTGGTCTGGGGTGTTCTCATGGCCGTTCTGAGCCTGATTCCGCTGGTGGGTACGTTTCTCGTCTGGGGGCCCGCGGCCATCCTGCTGATGGCCGGCGGCCGTATGGGCGCAGGGGTCTTCCTCGTCATATGGGGAGTGGTCGTGGTGGGGTTGAGCGACAACGTGTTACGCCCCCTGCTCATGCAGGGGAAGAGCCAGCTTCATCCGGCACTGATCTTCTTTTCCTTGATCGGCGGGATCATGGCCTTCGGGCCGCTGGGGATCCTCCTAGGCCCGCTCGCGATCGTGCTGGTCATTGCCATGCTCAGGGCCTACGAGGAAGCGGCCCGGCCCTTCCTCGAATACATGGACAATCGCTAGCAGGCCGTCCCTAAACGCCCATCTGCTGCGTTGCACTCATCCTGCGTCACTGCGGCGTACGGTGTACGCCTCATCGTTACATGGACCCCCGCCTTCGCGGGGGCATGTTTCGTGCGCCTTGCATATGGACATTTATGAACGGCCTGCGCAGAGAGTCCTGTAACAGGCTGTTGGCGAGTGGGGAGGGGACACTGCTGCGGCCTTGCCCAGGCAGAGCTCAAACGGCTCGGTCCTATCCTGGGTTCCCTCGGAGATTTGCGCCGGGCGACTTCGGGGGAGGGAGAGACGGAGCCCAAGCAAATCGGAGAGGGAACCCAGGACAGGACCGGAGGGGAGCGCCCTCCTGGGCTATACATTCTCCATGGCGCCGAAGGCGCTGTGGATTCTGTCACGGAGGATGAAACAGAGTCTTTCCAATACCTTGAAGCCGAGTTCGAGATCCCCGAGCATCATCTTCCTCAGGGCCTGTCCCTCGATCACTACCGCCTTTGTGGGCTTCCTGCATCTGGCGGACGACATCAATGTGTGTGGTTCTCCAAGGAGGGTCGACCAGCACCCCAGCGCCCTTCCTTTCCCGAGAAGGCCGATTACCGCACTGCCTCTTCGCGTGCCCAGGTCGATCGACCTTTCAAGCACCACCATCCCCTCTGCGATGATGTAGAGGTTCTCGCCGAAATCCCCCTGGCTGAGTATGTTTTCGCCCGCCTGGTATGTTTCCAGACGCCCGAGGCCGGCGATGGTTTCGACCTCTTGCCTGTTCAATCTGCTGAACAGCTCGCATCTCTGCAGGCACTCCGAAATCTCCGACTTGGCCATGGGCTCCCCCGCAGTTCGGTCGTTGGCCTTCCCAGGCTGTTGCCCAAATGGGGTCTAATCCGCCGACCTCTGCCGGATCTGGGCAACAGCCCGCTTCTGTAACCTACGGAGAAGCCGGGCGAAAAGTCAATCGACAGCCATTTCGACCCGGTTTCGTCCGTTCTTCTTGGCCTCGTAGAGGGCGGCGTCCACACGGTTGACAAACGTTTCAGGGGTATCGCTCTCCGCGACGACTTCGCCTACCCCGGCACTGACCGTGACCTTGATCTTCTCGTTGACATTCATGAACGAGGTGTTCTCCACGGCCCGCCGAATCTTCTCCGCCACATAACGCCCCTGGTCAGCCTTCGATTCGGGCAGCAAGACGGCAAACTCCTCGCCTCCATAGCGGCTGACAAAGTCGTTGAACCGCGTCTGGTCTTCCAGCACCTGTGCAACGAGCCGCAGGATCTGGTCCCCCGCATTGTGGCCATAGACATCGTTTACCTTCTTGAAATGATCGATGTCGACCATGATCAGGGTGAAGACGCTCCTGTAGCGCTTCGTGCGCTCGAACTCCTCGGTCAATCGAGTCTCAAAGGCCCGGCGGTTGGCAATCTTGGTCAGGAAGTCCATCTTCGAGTCGATCCCGAACCGCTCCAGGATTTTCTGCTGGTCTCGGATCGTTGTGTTTGCATGGTCGAGCTCACGACGATAGTCCTCGCTTGTCGACTGCATTTCCTCGATCTCGTGCACCAGCAGGCGTTTGATCTCTTCCAGACCGGCCATGGTCATGGCCTGGTCGATGGAGACCTTGTGGTCCTTCATCTTGGTATCGTACGAGAGGTTGCCCTCCAGCAGGTCGGAGACGAAATCGGAGAGGCTCTGCAGCAGATCCTGTATGGCGTGTCTGCCTGATTCAACGGCCTCGGCCTGTTCGTCCGCGGGCTCTTTGGAACTTGCGTGCAAAGAACAGCGCCATCGCAGATGCAGCGAGAAGGGCGAGGACGGTGGAGAGAAGCGACGTCCAGGGCAGCGCCTTCGAAGGCTTGGACGTGACGGGTTGGGAGCTACCCTCGACCGGGATTCGTTCAGCCTCCGGGGCGGTGGAAGACCAGATTCCCAAACGCAGATTCTTTGCAGAGTCCTCTAAGGTCTGCAGCTTGATGTCGTTCGGGGCGTTCTCCCGGTCCCAGGAGGCGAGCCCGTTCTGGACGAGCCTGTGGTTGAGTACGCTTCCGTCCGGCAGCAGG
>JAQYVQ010000293.1 GCA_030145435.1 Syntrophobacteria bacterium
TGGGGCGAGCGGATGGCCGAGGACGTCCTAAGGCTCTCCGGCTTCCAGGAAGGGATCAACTACCAGAAACAGAAGACCATGGAGGCAGGGGGCGGAAGGCCTGACTTCACCTTTTTCCTGCCCAACGGGCTCCGGATCAACATGGATGTGAAATTCCCGTTCGACAACTACCTTCGCTATCTGGAGACGAACGAGGACGGGGAGAAGGCGCGACGGAAGGATCGCTTTCTCAAGGATGTCAGGGCCCGCGTCCGGGAGATCACGACCCGCGAGTACATCAATCCTGAGGACAACACCCTGGACTACGCCCTGCTGTTCATCCCGAATGAGAGCGTCTATTCCTTCATCCAGGAAGAAGACACGTCCCTCCTCGACGATGCCCTGAAGACGAACATAGTCCTCTGTTCGCCCCTCACCCTCTACGCCATCCTGGCCGTGATCCGCCAATCCGTGGAGAGCTTCAACCTGGAGAAGGTGACGTCACAGATCCTTGCCCACATGGCCACCTTCCAGAAGCAGTGGGAGGCCTTCATCGGGTCCATGGACAAGATGGGCAAGAGAATCGAAGACGCCAAACTGGAATTCGATCACCTGGTCTCCACGAGGAAGAATCAGCTGGAACGGCCCCTCAAAAAGATCGAGAAGATGCGCCAGGACCAGGGAATACTCCCGGCCTCCGAGGTAGAAGAAGGCGAGGAGGAGGAAGAGGAGGAGGACACGCCCGGGACCGAAAATGGCTGTTAGCTAATGGCTAAGCATCTTTTTCGGGCACGGGCAGGCACACGGGCACGGGCACGAAAGTCACTCACCACCCGCCACTCGATGCGGAATGGGGAATTGCACTCAAAGGAGAAATTTGTCCCCAAGAATCGGGCGAAACGCCTTGCGCGGGTGCCCGAGCAGGACGTTTATCTGGTTCAGGAACGATGTTAGAGCAACGTAATCCACCGTTCCATCAGATTTGTGGAAGGGAGACCTGGCCCGTTTCTTGATCTTTTCCAGATCGGCACTCAGCGAGGGCCCTACGGAAAGGAGCTCCCTCTTCTCTTCTTCACTTAGCCTTGCCATTCCCCTGCCTTCAGCTTCTCAGCAACATCCATCATGTCGAAAAGGGAACAGTAGTCCTGTATCAGTTCCCAGTCGATCGATTCTCGATGAACCTCCACCAGTTTCTGAATGTCAGCCAGATCCTGGGATCTCCGGTGTGGGGCATTTGCAATGGCCTGAATCTTGAGGCCGATCACGTCCTCTACCCTGAGCACCACGATTGGCGGACCCCCAGGAAAAAGCTTCTTTGTCCCTGCCCGCTCGAGCATCTTCATCGATGCTTTTCGAAAGGCATGGATGAAATCGATTTCACCCAGCTCCTCCTTCGAAGAGGTAAACTGAGAGACATTCTCAGACCTGTGGACGATTTCGTAGCCCATGTCACGCAGAATCTGGTCAACTTTCTCAAGATCAGCGCGGTCCACCAGGAAATCGAGATCCACGGTCGTCCTGGGATGGCCGTGTATTGCCACAGCGTACCCGCCCGTCAGTCCGTAGCGGACTTCACGTTCTCGAAACCGCTCAGCAAGCTCTCTTAGAACGCGCTCCAGATCCATAATAGTTAGCAGACTATCAGAGACAAGCTTACCGCCGCAAGACAGGGGGGAGGGGAGGGGCATCTGATGCGATCTTCCTGTCACGGCTGGATTTTCGCAGGGCGACTCGTGGAGGCTTCCCGAGTCCCCACGACCGAGCCGAAGCACACGCCTCCGGCGCCAACGTTCCACACCGGGGAACGAGGGACTATGTTGCCGGAACACGGAGGCCAAGGAAATTCAGACGTGACAGGAGATCGCACTTAGGGTTCGCGCAGAAATAACTTCACATTTTCGCATCCCAGATTTGGGCCATCTTCAACCCCTCCTCATTCGCAAGATCCTCGACATAGCGGTGCTATGCCTGCGGTCTTGCTCGATCGTCGCGGCCGAATCTGACCCA
>JAQYVQ010000342.1 GCA_030145435.1 Syntrophobacteria bacterium
CCAGCGCTTCGAGGGACTCGCGACTCGGCTTCCCTGTTTCCTCGTCCCACTCCATGGCCGCGAAGAAGTTTCGCATGAGGGACTTGTGATCCACCTTGCAGCACGCCAGCGGCCCTTCTTCCTGAGGAGGTTCTCCCACCGACCTCTTGGGTGCTGCGAAGTCGGCAGGCTTCTGGCCCTCCCGGAGGTTGAAGGCGTGTCGCATGTTCATTATCCGCTTCGTGGCGCTTGCCTGAAATTCGTTGTCGCAGTTCCACCCCGTCACCGCCTCCAGCATTCTGGGTGCCAGATCCAACTGGGCAAAGATGCTGAACAGGCAGATCCCGGATGCCTGCAGCACCTCGTAGATGCCGGTCAACATCATGTCCATGGCGCCCGTGTCGCTCGAATCATACTTGCCCGGTCCCGGATCCCTCGCCTGCAAACCTCCCAAGCCCCCTTTGACGTGACGGGCCGGCGAGGGGTCGAACTGATACGTCCGCGTGTATCCCGGCGCAAACCTCGGGTCGTGCATGGGCAGTTCCATGCCCTTTATGGTCTGAAGGTACTCGGAGCCTTTGCCCAGCTTCTCGGCAGCCTTCGCCGACCCGAGCGCCAGGATTTCACCGAAGCCGGTCCTGTCCGCCATCGCCTGTGTGATCTCCACGATCGCTCTGGCGTTTCCCCAGGTGAGCTCGATGCCGCCCGTCTCCTCCTTGGTGAAGAGCCCGTTCTCGAAACACTCGATCGCCCAGGCCACCGTGGCGCCGGCGGATATAGTGTCCAGCCCGTACTCGTTGCAGATGTGATTGCACTTGATGATCGACTCTGCATTGTCGTTCAGGCACATGGTCCCAAAGGCAGCCGCGGTTTCGTACTCGGGCCGGAAGGTCTCCCCGACCGGCCACTCACCCTCATCGACCTGGAAATAGGCGCCGCATCCAAGGGCGCAGCTTGCACAGGCATACTTCTTGGTCTTGTACTTGTCCAGGGCGATCGAATCGATCTTGCGGGCCGACTCCTCGCCGAAATCCAGGAGGCCCACGCCTCCCCAGTTCTTCACCGGGCTGTCTCCGGAGAGGGCGTATCCACTGGTACCCATGCCGGTTCCGTAGTTGCTGTATCCCTTTACGGTCTCGGCATTGGATCCGTTCTTCATCCCGTCCGTGGCCATCCGGTTGACCTCTTTGAGTTTCTCCAGGTCGGCAACGGGAACCTCGCCGGTTCCTTTGACCGCGATCGCCTTGAGCTTCTTGGAGCCCATCACGGCTCCTGCCCCGCCGCGGCCGGCCGCACGGTGCCGGTCGTTGATGATACAGGCCATCAAGGACTGCTTCTCCCCGGCAGGGCCGACGACCGCCGCCCTGAGGTCCTTCTCACCCGTTTCTTCGATCAGAGCCTCCAGGGTCTCCACGCTCATCTTGCCCCACAAGTTGGCGGCATCGCGGATTTCCGCCTTTCCATCTTCGATATACAGGTATACCGGTTTATCCGCCGCCCCGGAGACGAAGACCGCATCGAATCCGGCCTTCTTGAGTTCCGGCCCGAAGTAGCCCCCCGAGTTCGCGTCGCTCCAACCGCCCGAGACAGGAGATTTGTGCACCACTGCGTAGCGCCCCCCAAAGAGGGCTCCCGTACCGTTCAGGGGGCCGGTCACGAAGCCCAGAACGCTCTCCGGTCCGAGGGGATCCACGCCCGGCTTCATCATGTCGTAGAGCACCCGGGCACCGAT
>JAQYVQ010000375.1 GCA_030145435.1 Syntrophobacteria bacterium
ATGGCCCAGGCCTACTGCTCCGAGATGGCCCAGCACACGATGAGCGACAGCGTTCAGCTCTTTGGCGGGATCGGGTTCACCTGGGAGCACGACCTGCACCTGTACAAACGCCGTGCCATCTCTCTCGCCCTGAACATGGGAACCACGGAGGAACACAGAGAGAAGGTCGCCAAAGCCTTCATGGGGTGACCGGGCGCGGGAGCGGGCTCGGGAATCCCTCAGCCACCACATCCGTCATTCCTGCGAAAGCAGGAATCCCTCAGTACATTGAGCTAGTGGATCCCCGCCTTCGCGGGGATGACGCCTTCACCGGGATGACGGCTTCGCGAACAGGTTCTCTTTTCCCGAATCCGTCACTTCCGGTTGGCGGAAATTTTCCCTTCCTGGGGGATGTAGTAGGGAGATGCGTACCACCAGTCACCGGGCTCCGCAACTCCATCCTCGATCAGGATGTGCATCAGGTTGTACGGGATCGCCATCAGGCACAGTCCGCCGGGATGCCCCGAAGTCTGGTGAGCATGATAGAGTCCCTCGATAGGGCTCCGGTAGCGGGCCAGCTCGGGTATGGGCCTGCTCGTCCAACCCTGATCTTCGTCGTGGCGACTCCCGCACCAAGTGCCGCCGATCAAGCCCGTATTCCGCATTTCGATTTCGCGGCCCGTCGCGCTCCAGTGGTGGATGATGTTGTCCTCGTCCAGACCATCGAACACTTGACTGAAGGCCTCAACCATGTATGCGTCCATTTCCTTCTTGTACTTGTCGGGCGCATCTTCTCCTTCCAGATGGTAGTCCGGTGGCGTGACGTTCATCTCGAAAGCGGAAGTCACATGCCCTTTGGGATGATGGCCTTGGCAGTCGGTCGGGTCCCACCCTTGTGACGGCGTTTGAAACCACATGGCCCGTTCCGCAGGCACCGTGGGCTGCGCCTTGCGACCATCCACGTCCGCCACATTCTCATAGTAGATATCCCGGTGGTCACACGGGTACACACCCGCCGTCGGATACCGGTTGGGGCCCACACCGCGCCCGTCCGGAGTTGCGGCTCCCCACTCTGCAAACTTCGGCTTGTAGCGATAAGGCTTCTTCAGGAAGAAAGTGGAAACATAAAGCGTCCCATTCTTCAGGCTGATGTCTTTGATTTTCCGGATGACACCGGGATCCAGATGTTTCGGTCCCACCAGATCGAGAAAGGTCTGATGAACGTCACAGCCCGAGATCACCGCCTTGTTCGCCCATACCTTCCTTCCTCCGATGGCAGCGTTCTCCCGCAGCCGTACGCCCACGGCTCGCCCGTCATCGACGAGAATCTCATCGACAGGGCAGCAGGTGCGGACCACTGTCCCGTGGTCCACCGCGCACCGGTGGATGGCGTGGAAATACCCGTGCAGACCGCCGCGAGGAAGGCTGATTCTGCCCGTCCCGGGAAGCGTGAGGAGTTGGACACAAAGGACTGCGGGGACGGCCACCCCTTCCCAATGGCCTGCTGCCCCTGAAGCCCACGCCGCGAACGCCATGCATGTCTTGAACCACTCTGTCTCGCAGTGCTCATCCATCAGGTCGAACATGGTCATCTGGCGCAGCTCAGGGGTCCAGACGTCCGCCTGGTATTTTTTGTACACCTGCATGTACGGAACATTGTCGTCCGTCACTTCCACCTCAGGGGGGTGCGGTGGGCACCAGAACGCGGCACGCATCAGTTCCCTGGTGAAGGGGGGTGCGCCGAACAATCCGCCCAGCTTGCCCCACCCCTCATAGTCCTTGTCGGTCGGTTGCCGCCACCCGTCCGTGCATGTCAGGGCGGTGTTGGCCTTGCTGGCCATATCGATAGGGTCCCAGGACATTCGAAAGCCATACTTGTGCAGTTCCAGTTGTTCGAACCCGGGCGCGGGCGAGGCATACATCAGCATCGCATGCGGAAACATCCTCACCCCGGGAATCGGCTCCTGGGTCTCGCACGCTCCCCCACACTCGGTTCGCTCTTCCAGAACGCATACGCTCAGACCGGACTTGGCCAGGTAGGCTGCGGTCGTCATCCCGTTGGGGCCCCCTCCGATGATGACGACATCGTATCGTTCATCCCTGCTCATTGACCCACCTCCTTGGAAGATCTACGACTCGGCCGATTTTCCTTCCTTCCTGCTCATGGATCCTCCTCCCTGGAAGACCTACGATTTGGCCGATTCCCGAACGCGATTCCTTACCGCCCACAACTGTTCGATCAGGGAATCCGGCTCTTCCTTCCCCGCCTCCTCCCACGGCTTCTCGAGCCCCATGTCTGAAGCGATAATCTTGTAGCAGTTGTACGCCTCGCTCGACCCGGCGTTCGACCCGACGTGCCAGCACCCGCCCGTAGCGTAGAGGTTCTTGATCGGTGTCCTGTGGTTCACGAGTTCAGGCGTCGGCCTGTTGTCAAACGTCTGGAACGCGGAACGGTCGATCCCTGCCATGGTCCCGTTCGGCGCCAGGTTACGCATACGGATATGATCGTAGGGGCTGTTCGTATCCACACCGATGACGTTGTCCCACGTCATGTTTGGGGCATAATCCTCCCAGATGGTCATCAGCTCATCCGCATACCGATTCTTTATCTCCAGCCACTCCTTCTCGGTATGGACGGCCGCGGGTGGGCCAAGCTGTTCATTCTGGACGACATGCTTGCCCGGCGGAGCAAAGCTCGGGTCTACCAGGCTGTGGCAACCGACGGTGGGGGCATAGTCCTCCAAGGGGGGCCACTTCTGCAACTTCGCATACTGGCACTCCCTGGCGATGTGAACCGGATCCGGGTCAGGCTGCAAACCGAGCCACTGACACTCATGGATGTCCGGGTTGAAGGCCTCTGCCTTGTACTTGGGTGCCTCATGCACGGCAAAGCTGTACCACATCAGGCAACCGAAGGTCTTCTCCAGGAGCTCTACGCGTTTTGCCGTCTTCTCATCCACATGCTCCCTGCCGATCATGTCGAAGACAAGCTGTTCAGGACTGAGTCCGGCACTCACCACGAGCTTCCTCGCGGCGATTTCGCTGCCGTCTTTCAGTCGAATCCCTGTGGCGGATCCGTTTTCTATGACCACCTTCTCGACTTCCTGGTTGACGAAGAACTCGCAGCCCATCTGCGTCAGGAGTTGATGGGCCGCATGGGCCACATGGTGGGTACCGCCACGGTTGAACCCTATGGTCGGCAGCGTAGTGGCCATCCCCACGATCATCCCACCCTGGCTCGGCTCCGTAATATCGACGACGGATGAAACAGCAAACCGTAGAATACAGGACTGGAGTTCAGGGCTCTCGAACCACTCACGGGCCACCCGTATGGCACTCGCCGCCAGGATCATTCCATCCGGCTCCATCCCTGATTCCACGAGCTTCGGATACACCTCCGCCTGTCGCGTCATGATCTCCGGCGTCATCCTGAGCTCCGACGGGTTGAAGAGCATATCCATCTGGACCCTCTGATACTCATCGCTTTGCTCGAG
>JAQYVQ010000361.1 GCA_030145435.1 Syntrophobacteria bacterium
TCGGCCAGGGCGTACACGATGATCCCGTGGGCCCGGTCGAGTGCATTCAGGTACTCTTGTTTCACCTCCAGGCCAAGGCGGGCGAAGTTCTCCTCCACTTCGAGCACCTCGATGCCGAGGTGGCGAGCCATCGGGTCTCCACCCACGACTTCCCTTGCGTAACGGATCGCGTCGGCTGGGGTCTTCTTCATGAGGGGAGCTCCTGATGTTGCTGGTTCAACTTGTTCCGCGGTGAGGGGCGTTGGTATGCTTCCCTCACCCTAACCCTCTCCCGGAGGGAGAGGGGACGCATGGGCGCCGGGGGATTGCCGCGTCGCCTGCGGCTCCTCGCAATGTCCCACAATTGGCCGAGTCCTTCGGGATGGGACGTGGGGCCTGACCCCTGGACCCTGATCCCTGACCCCTTTGCCCTTCTACCTTTCACCTTTTACCTCTACATACCCAGGTTGCGGCCGATGATCTCCTTCATGATCTCGGTGGAACCGGCGAAGATCGTGGTAACGCGGACGTCGCGAAAGACCCTTGAGATCGGGTACTCGTTCATGTAGCCGTAACCGCCGAAGAACTGGAGGCACTGGTCCACGGTCTTCTTGCACTCTTCTGTGAAGAAGTACTTGGCCATGCTCGTTTCGGTCACCACATCGGTGCCCTTCATGTGTTCCACAAGAAGGCGATCCAGGAAGGCCTGGCAGATCTCGGCCATGGTGTACATCTCCACCAGCTTGAACCGTGTGTTCTGGAACTTGATGATCGGCTTGCCAAAGGCGCTCCGCTCCTGGCAGTACTGCTTGGTCCAGTCGAGGACGGTCCACATGGTCGCCACCGCCGCGACGGCGCAGACCAGGCGCTCCTGCTGAAGCTTCTGCATCAGCTGGATGAACCCCTGGCCCTCTTCGGGCCCGAGCAGGTTCTCTTTGGGCACACGGCAATCCTCGAAGAACAGCTCGGCCGTGTCCTGGGAATCCCAGCCGAGTTTCTCCAGCTTGCGCACCTTCTGGTATCCCGGGGTGCCGTCCTCCACGACGAGCAGGCTCATTCGTTTGTAGCGCGGCTCGGCGGTCGGGTCGGTCAGGGCTGCAACGATAACCAGGTCGTTGATCATGCCGTTCGTGATGAAGGTCTTCTGGCCATTGAGCACGTACGAGTCGCCATCCTTGGTCGCGGTCATCTTGATCGCCTGGAGGTCGGACCCGGTATTCGGTTCGGTCATGGCCACAGCGGTGATGATGTCCCCGCTTGCGCACCTGGGCAACCAGCGCTTCTTCTGCTCCTCGTTGCCGAAGGAATCGATGTAGGGCATCACGATCTCACCGTGGAGGCCCAGGGCAAAGCCGGTCTCGGCGATGCGGGACATTTCTTCGATCTCCACCACGCTGTACAGGAAGTCCGCGCCTGCGCCCCCGTACTCCTCCGCCAGCCAGGGCGCGATGAACCCCTGCTCGCCCGTCTTCTTCCAGATGTCCCGGGTGACAATCCCCGCTTCGAGCCATTCCTCCTGGTGGGGAACGACTTCCTGCTCCAGGAATTTCTTGAAGGCGTCCCGAAAGATTTCATGCTCTTCTGTGAAGATCTCGCGCTTCATGACCATTGACTCCCATTTTTGTGAAGTAGCTATCTCTTCCCCTGCCCCTCCTGGATTCCCGCTTTCGCGGGAATGACAGCAAACAGTGGTCTTGAACTTTCGCTGGGAGGAAGAAGGCCCTGATGCCAAGGGATTCCCGCCGGAGCCTGCCCCCGCAATCCTTAGGCGGGGGCGGGAATGACGGCGGAGGGCTACATTCCTAGATTACGGCCGATGATCTCTTTCATGATCTCGGTGGCCCCGCCGTAGATGGTCGTCACGCGGATGTCTCGGAAGGCCCTGGAGATCGGGTACTCGTCCATGTAGCCGTAACCGCCAAAGAACTGGAGGCACTGGTCAGCGATCTTCTTGCACTCTTCCGTGAAGAAGTACTTGGCCATGCTGGTCTCGGTCACCACATCCGTGCCCTTGACGTGCTCCCTGATGAGACGGTCACAAAAGGCCTGGCAGATCTCGGCCATGGTGTACATCTCCACCAGCTTGAACCGCGTGTTCTGGAACTTGATGATCGGCTTGCCAAAAGCGCTCCGCTCCTGGCAGTACTGCTTGGTCCAGTCGAGGACAGCCCACATGCTCGCCACTGCCCCGATGGCAATGACCAGGCGCTCCTGCTGGAGCTTCTGCATCAGCTGGATGAAGCCCTGCCCCTCCTCGGGCCCGAGCAGATTCTCTTTGGGCACCCGGCAGTCCTCGAAGAACAGCTCCGCCGTGTCCTGGGAAAGCATGCCGAGCTTGTCCAGCTTTCGCACCTTCTGGTATCCCGGTGTGCCGTCCTCCACGACGAGCAGGCTCATTCCGGTGTAGCGGGGCTCTGCCTTGGGATCCGTCATGGCGGCCACGATGCAGAGATCGTTCAACATGCCGTTGCTGATGAAGGTCTTCTGGCCGTTGACGACATAGGAGTCCCCATCCTTGATGGCCGTGGTCTTGATGGCCTGGAGGTCCGAGCCCGCATCCGGCTCGGTCATGGCTACGGCCGTGATGATGTCCCCACTCGCACACCCGGGCAACCACTTCTTCTTCTGCTCTTCGTTTCCAAAGGCTGCGATGTAGGGCACGATGATCTCGCCGTGCAGGTTCAGGGCGAACCCGGTCTCCCCGATCCGGGCGATCTCCTCCATCTCCACCGCGCTGTACAGGAAGTCCGCTCCGGCTCCGCCATATTCCTCGGGCATCCAGGGCGCGATGAACCCCTGTTCGCCGGTCGTCTTCCAGATCTCACGGGGTACGATGCCTGCCTTGAGCCATTCGTCCTGATGGGGGACGACCTCTTTTTCGAGGAATTTCCGGAAGGCATCCCGAAAGATGTCGTGCTCCTCCGTGTAGATTTCTCGCTTCATGGCTGTTGCCTCCGCATTATTGTGTTGCTTCGATGCTCGACCACAAGCCTCACCCCGGTTCTCTTAACGGCGCAAGGTGCTCTCTGCCCTCCGTGTCGGTGAAGACGATCGACTGGTACTTGGCAAAAACCTCTTCCGCCAGGGTACAGTAGCAGGCGGTCACCTCCCCCGGGGCAATCGTGTAGGTCCCCCCCGGATAAAGGGTATCAATCCGAAACCCTGAATCTTCTCCGATCAATTCGCATGAATTGGGAACCCGGATCGGGTCCGTACCGATGTTCTTCAGGTGGATCTCGCAGTTCTGATCGTGCAGATTGCAGCACTTGAAGGAAAGCACGTCCTCGATGGACGAGTTCATGATGACGATTATCTCCAGCATCTCTTTCTCGCGCCTCATCGCGATCTGGTCCGTTGGCGCTGCATCCACTGGCGTTGGAAGCCAATGGATTCCCGGTGGAGCCTGCCCCCGCAATCTTTAGGCGGGGGCGGGAATGACATAAGGACCTACCAGAAGTTCACCTGCTGGACCTGCTCGGACTCCAGAATGAGCTTACGCAGGGCTTGCTTCTCCTCGTCGTCCCGGACGGGCTCGATCTCACTGACCGGCTCGCCCTTTTCGTTGGTCGAGGCCTTCCATTGCAGGACATATCCGGGCACCAGGGCGAACCCGCACCCTCCGGTGCCGCAACAGCTGTTGTCCACGGCCCAGCA
>JAQYVQ010000450.1 GCA_030145435.1 Syntrophobacteria bacterium
TACGGACAGCAGGAACACCTGGATGGACAGGTATGCCCGAATCGGGCCGAAAATGGAAAAATAGTGTTACTGGGGAGGGACATGGAGTGTTTTTACTGCGTCATTCATCATTCGGAGTAGAATCTGCCCCAGTGGCCTCCCTTTCCTGCCCTCTTCAACGCACAATGACCGGAAACGAAGTGGGTAGCCGCATAATTATTTTTTACACATTTTGACCGAGAAATATGTTGTGGTTTCAGCATCTCATAAACCACGGAAGAGGAATAATTCGAGGTAATACCACCAGGAATTACGTGCATCAACAATGAAGTGCTGAAATCGAACTCCCATGAACACGTGACATCCTTGTCGATAACTCTGAATTCTCAAAAAAAGGAGGAACGAAATGAAAAAGAATTGGTATCTCATAATCGCAGGTGTGTTCGCGTTCATAATTACAGTGATGCATATTCTCCCTGGTGGCAGGCATGTACTTGCCCCAATGCTTGAGGCAGTATTTGATCCAGTTGCCAAAAGAACATTATATGGAATGTGGCATTTCATATCAGCCTTTTTGTTCTTTTCTTCGGTCTCATTGCTTGCAACTGGTTTGAATCTTTGGCCTGGTTCCGGAAATGCTCTCTTGACCAAATTTATCATGGCCAATTATTTCGCATTTGCAGGTATCCAAATAGTAGTTGGGTTTACAGCCGATTTTCCATATGGAAATTTAAAATTGTTTCAGTGGATGATCTTTCTCACAATTGCTATTTTCACATTTCTTGGGACAAGGGCAGCATACCAAAAACAATAGGGCGTCAAGTCGCGGCAGGGCGCATTTCAAGATACATGTAATCCTGACCTTGCAGGGTAGCAATTCAAGACATGAGCATATTTTGAAGGTGTGAGGCCGGATCCACCGTTGAAGATAACTGCTCGAAAGGTTGAAAATCTCTTACTTCAAGGTGATGACCAATCATCTGGAATTTGGATGAACGGCGCAGGGAGTAAGGTGTTAGGAGGAAACATTGAGCAGGAAGAAGGGCCCGTCTGAAGGGCGAGCAGATTGCTATATTGACCTCGATCGTGAATCATGCCGGACAGAGGAATGTATTACTTGTAAGAACCGGGTTTGGTTGATGCGTTCTATGTCATCAATTTGAAACGTTTTTTGTTCAGCAAGCATCTTGTTTTCTAATACGGGAATGGGGGAGTCTGCCGAGCGGGCAGGAGGACTTACCCTGAGACCTCAATTTTTAACCAATGAGGAGATCAGAGAACATGTTTGGAATCAGACAAGAAGTCGTAAGGAATGGCACGCTGACGCTTATGACCTTCTGCATTCTGCTCGTGCTGAGCACCGGCTGGGCTGTGGCGGCCTGCGCCGGGGACCAGAAGGGCGGGGAAATCATCCACGACGCCGAGTACTACGTCCTGGAGGCCCAGCATGGCAAGAAGTGGGCCGCAGAGGATAAAGCGCTCGACAAGAGGCTTGCCGATCTCAGGGCAAAACATGGCACCCCCCCCAACATCATCCACATCATGTGGGACGACACGGGGGTAGGGGAGGTCGGCATCCCGCAAATCCAGAAGATGCGCGGCTGGGAAACTCCGAACATCAACAAGTTCGCCGAGGACGGAATATTCTTCACGAGGATGTACACCGAACCCTCCTGCACTCCGAGCCGAGCCGCTGTCATGACCGGTCGTCATGCGGTTCGGAATGGAATGTACAACGTCGGGTTCCCTTATGAATACGGCGGCATCGCCGCTGACGAAGTCACCATGGCCGAGGTGCTGGGCAATGTCGGCTATGCCACTGCCTTCTACGGCAAGTCGCATCTAGGTGACGTTGAATCAAGCTACCTGAACAAACAGGGCTTCGATGAAGCGCTCTGGACGCCCTACAACCAGGTGCCAAGCCTCTATATTCCACAACTGGAGCAGGCGGGCGTCATCGTTCCGACGACCTTGCGGCCTGAATTGTTCCCGAACGATCCTTACGATATTGACAAGGGCTGGCGCCCCAAGGGCTTTGTCTGGGCGCTCGAGGGCAAGAAAGACGGACCGGTTCGTGAATGGGGCAAGCCCCCCAACCTTGCTGATTACATCGCTCTGGACGGAGAATGTGAAAAACGGGCTTCCATCTTTATGAAGAAAGCGGTCGATGCCAAAAAGCCGTTCTACATTGCTTACTGGCCGCAGATCACCCCCTTTGCAGGGTTCCCCGACGGCAATGTCACCGTCAGCGGCGGCCTCCTTCAGGAAGGCCTTGCGAGGTTTGATAAGTACATTGGCAAACTGATGGTGGAGCTCAAAGGCCTCGGCATTGAGGAAAACACCCTCGTGATCCTGATGGCCGACAATGGTCCCATGACCCACAACGGCCCTCCTGGAATGGTGGAAACGCTCTACCGCGGCGGCAAAGGCGACTTCCTCGAGGGAGGAGTTCGGGTGCCGGCCTTTGCCCGTTGGCCCGGAGTCATTCCAGAAGGCCAAATCGTCGGTGACATCGTCCACGAAACGGATCTCTTCACCACCTTTGCCAATTTGGCCGGGGCAAAGAAGTGCATCCCGACTGACCGTATTGTCGACGGTATCGACCAGACATCCCTGTTGCTGAATGGCGATGGATTTAGCCGCCGCGACTACGTCTTCATCTACACGGGCGATCAGTTGGCCGCCACGGTGAAGGGACGTTTCAAGCGGGACTGGCGAAACGCCCTGCCTGGACTGAGCGGGCCTGAGTTCTACGACCTCTACAACGATCCTCGCGAAGTGCAGGGCAAGTTGATCCCGATGTTTGCGACAAAGCCGATGTTCAGCATCATGAAGACTCGCCACCTCATGATGAAGAAGGCCTATCCCGATAAGGGACAGAACCGCGACTTCCCATTGAAAAACATTGAAAACGCCCGTCCCGAAACCATTGAGGCTTCCAAGCCGCGCATTGCACCAGACAAGAAGCTTCCCTTCGATCCTCGCGAGGCCATCAAGCAGGTTCCCGAGTGGGATAACCTCGACCGTGGTTGGGGCGTTGGAAAATAAAGAGTATCATCTTTCTATAGACTCCTAACGTCGTGCTCACCGGACTAGTGGGGCCGCGTCCTCGCGGCCGTACTGGGTAAGGTGGAGCAACTCGTTATGCCTCTTCCTTTTCGACAAAAACCAAGGATGATGCATGGAATAGTTCGTCGATCTTGAGCGTCCTGCTCGCAAGGCCCTGTTGGTGGGAGTACCGGCAGAGCGCCTCAATCGTCTTCCTGTTCGGTTTGATTCCGTAAGGCCAATAGTTCTTCCCCATCAGGGAGTGGGTTTCTTCGATTTCCTTAGCCAGCCATGGCATAGAGATGTTAGCCCATCCCAGAGTCGTCAGCTCACGGATGGCGGTAGCCTTGGCCTGTGCGTAAGCCTTGAATAGTGCCGACGATAGCCATGGATGCGTTTGGAGCAGTTTCTTTCGAATCGCTACGGCGTGCATGATCGGAAAGATTCCCGTCTTCTGGTAATACGAATGTTCCGTCGTGCGGAAATCCTGGAAGAGACGCGCCACCTTGGGATGTCCCTCAACATAGCACTTCGGTTCCATAGCGTGAAACAAAGCGTCTACGTCACCATCCGCCAGCATGTCGGATTCGTTTTTGCCCGCCGGTCCTTGTTCCACTTTCAGATTCTTCGGCAGGACGTTTTCAAACTTTGAAGGTCCGCCGGTGTCCTTGACCGAAGAGTCCGCCGAGGATACATACCACTCAACATCGGTAGGCTTAACGCCGTATTCGTCTTCTAGGATTCCCCGAATCCAGGTCAACGAAGTCGATGAATAACCAGGCGTCGCGACCTTCTTGCCACGAAGGTCTTCAGGTCGGGCTATCCCTCGGTCGGTTCGGATGAATATGCTTTTATGGCGGAAGACACGGAGCGGGAAGATCGGAAGGAGTGTATAGTCCCGGAAGTCGTCATTAGCGTAGGCTAGAATATAGGGATGCAGTCCGACCTCGGTTACGTCACGTGTCCCTGGCCCCGAGAAGATGTGGGTATTCAAGTTTCCTATGGTGTCTTTAGTGAAGTTCAGGTTGCAGTCATCAACCTTCACACGACCGTCCGCCAGCGCCGCCACGCGGTCGTATTGATAACCGGCTACGCTGAGCGTGAGCGTATTCCCCTGTGATGATTCGACCTCTCCCTCCGTGGACGATCGATCTTGAGCATAGCTAAGCCCGGCAATCCCGATAGGAGCCGCAAGTATCGCACCTAGAGCAGTTCTTCTTGTGATCTTCATATTCGCCTCCGTATAACAATTATTTTATAGAGTTCTGTATTTTCTGGGTTTGACTGAGAAAGCTTATCGCAAAAGGTAATAATTTTGTCAAATTAATAATCCCAGATTCTATATATTATCGGCAATACCGTGGTTATATAGAGGTCTATATAATATAAGAAGGGGCTATGACTGTCGATGTATTGTCGGAGCTTCAGGCATTTTTACGGAATAAAAAGATCGTTCCTGACAAGCAGGTAAACC
>JAQYVQ010000374.1 GCA_030145435.1 Syntrophobacteria bacterium
GGCAGTCCCGGGAACTGCATATTCTACGCACATATGTTCAATGCAGGTCGGTCTTCAGAAGTAAACATTACCCGCACATACCTTGAATATCTGCAATCTCGTCTGAACGGAACGACGGAAGTCCTGAATCTTCGGATAGCGAAGTGACACTATCTGCGTCATATGTGCAGTTTTTCTGGATTCAACATAACTGCCTATTATGTTGAATTTCTCTCTCATCAAGGTAGTGACCAAGAATATGGACTTACAGAAATCGGCCGGTGCATTAAGGTGTTCTGAAGAAATATTGTGCGCGAACAAGGAATCCTCTGTAAAGCGAGCAGAATGATATATTGAAGACTGCCTTGAATTTTGACGGGACAAGTGATCGAACCGACGGTTCTTCCTCGAAGCTTCCCGATTTCGCTGTCTGCCCCGGGTGGAATTCGCATAAGCGCCATAGTAGCGCACAGACTACTGGCCTCTCTCCGGGACATGGCTTCCCATGGCGGCCAGCCATTCGGGGGCATCGTAGCTCTTCTTCTCCTTTCGGTCCTTGGAGCAGTAGGTGACCTTGGCCTCCTCAGGTCTGTATTCCATCCTCTGCTGAGAGAAGGAAGACCGGATCAGGTAGGCGGCCAGGTTCTGCCAGGCCCAGAAGAAGCCACCAAGTCACCAGGCAACTGCTCGTGCATTTTCCTTTTCTCATAGCTTCACCTCGTTCGTATATGGAGTCCGCAATATCCCTAGCGGCGGGGTTTTTCCCGATGCCCCTTTGATGTGCAATGGGCGGCACGGGATCCGAGGAATGGACGGAAATCGAGCCGAACCCCGATGATGTGAAATCTGGGGTTCCATCTTGACACACCCTTTCCCTTCACCTACCCTGACCCCGTCCGAAAAAGATTACAGGGGGATAGAATCATGGGTAAGTACGTGGATGCACTGAAGGACGAGAAACTCAAGAAGAGTCAAATCAGGTTCCAGGCAGCCATGTTTGATCCACAGACCTTCAAGAACCCGAAGATCCTCGATCTATTCCGGAAGGAGTGGGCGTTGTGCATACCCAAGGATGAGGTCAAAACGCTTGCGGTGGGGGAAACCGTTGAAGGGGGTGGCAGTACGGTCCTTCCCTCCACGGTGATCGAAGAGCTCATTAAGAAGGCCAAGACCCGCGTGATCTTCTATTTCTGCCCATGCCGTGACAAGGAGGAATGCGCGGACTACCCGCAGGATTTGGGGTGTATCATGCTGGGGGAGAGCATGAAAGACATCCACCCGGAAATTGCACGGCCGGCCAGTGTAGAGGAATGTCTGGAGCACGCCAGGCGCGCCCGGGAACACGGCCTTATTCACATCATAGGCCAGTCAGCTTTTGACGCGAAAGCCATGCGTGTTCCTCTGAACTACATAAATATTTGCCACTGCTGTGAATGCTGCTGTATGGCCAAGATGTTCCGGCACACCGAAAAGGACGTACTCCCGCTTACGAAGATTTCCGGGCTCACCGTAACCGTGTCGGAAGATGATTGTACGGGTTGCGCGACTTGTGAAGCCCAGTGTATCTTTCAAGCCCTCGAGATAAAGAACGATCTAGCCGTCGTCGATTCTGAGACATGTAAGGGTTGCGGGCGATGCGCCGAAGCGTGCCCGGAGGATGCGATTTCGATACGGATCGAAAACCAGGATTTCGTGGCTCAGACGCTTGCAGATGTCGAGAAGCACTACGAATTCGTGCCTTAGGTGACATTGAATTTGCCCTGGACATTTTCTAAGTCCATTCAATCGGATTCACTTTGTAGTAGTCCTGAAGTTCTTCGTACAGCTCCGGATGTTTCTTTTGTAACTGTTTGGGTTTTTCAAAGAATGCTTCCGTAGCAACGGCAAAGAACTCAGCCGGATGGGTGGCCCCGTATTTATTCAACAGACTGCGTTTCCTCTTTCTCTTCTTCTCCTGAAGCAGGTTGAACTCCTTGGAGAACACGGCTGCCCATGAAGTATAGGCAGAGCGGCCTTCAAGAATAGGCGCACCATCGGCAACACCATCCTCCTGGTCCAGTTGGTGGGCAAACTCGTGCATGGCAACATTGCGGCCATCTTTGAAGTTGAAGGCGCCCTGTTTGACACTATCCCATGCAAGAACGACCACGCCATGCCCCCAGGATTCACCCAGCCGAACGGACTTTTGTTTTGATTTGTCGGTAAAGAGACCTTTGCCGCCGGCAACATAAGTGCTTGGATACACCAGCACGGAACTCAGTTTCGGGTAACAGTCCTCTTCCCTGTTCAAGAGGAGCATGCACGCCTGTGCAGCAATGGTAACCCTGATCTCAGCGGTGATGGCCAGACCACCACACCCTTCGAACGATTTTTCCGCAAGAAATATCTTCATGTCCTGATGCAGTTCCTGGCGGAGGTCGGCAGAAAGCTTGGCGTAAGGTGGCAGGTTTCGTTTGAGGATCTCAACCCACTCATCTAAGAATGGCTGCTGCAAGGCAAGACGCAGCCTGGCCTTCCGCCGCAACCTGATTCTCAATATAAACGCAGCCCCAATACCTCCTGCAACAAAAAGGAAAAACAGCAGACGCATCAAGTGTCTCCCAATCTCTTCATATCCATAAGTAGAGAAACCGGATTCATCCTAACCGGGGGGATTCGACTCGTCAATCATAAGGACGATGATACGCGGCTTCCAGCCGCCGTTGTTACAGCCGAGAAGATCGATTTCGAGAAGACTGCGGACGGGCCTCACCCATGTCACCTGTCGCCGATCTACGCCGTGAGATGATCAACCAGGTCGAATGAGAAACAGAACCGTTCCAGGTTATCGATAGGAATTTCGTTGCGGGTAGGAACAGAGTACGACGGAAGGGACTTGTGTGTCAAAGAGAAAGAGGTCCCATATGTTGTGGCCGGCTGCGTGAGGGACAGAATGCGAAAAACTCAATGACTACGGCCCGGGGTCAATTCGCGGGTAGAGTCCGAAGAGAAAGCCAGAAAGGCGGCGGGCATACGGGGGCCAACAGGAAGCCTGATCAAGACCGCCTCACAGGCCGTATCAACACTCCCAGTGGGCGGGAGGCGCCTGGGAGAAGTCGTCCTCCTCAAAGGCAGGCAACTGGGAGAAGAACGCATCGGAGGAAACGGCTAGTCGGGAGGAAAATTGGACTTACTGAGAACGGTAGATATATTACCCGCGTGCCCACGCATAAATAGCAAACGGCTATTTGATGTAATGGCATGAAATTGATCGCGCCAATTGACTGGGGCGATCTCCAGATTACTCTTAT
>JAQYVQ010000580.1 GCA_030145435.1 Syntrophobacteria bacterium
GGTGATTCGGGGAGGTGAAAACCTCTACCCTCGGGAAATCGAGGAGTACATGCGAACCCATCCCAAGGTCATGGACGTCTACGTCGTCGGTGTGCCGGACGTGAAGTACGGCGAGGAACTCATGGCGTGGGTCTTGCCGAAGGAAGGCGAAGCTCTCACCGATGAAGACATGAAGGCCTTCTGCAAGGGAAAGATCGCCCATTTCAAGGTGCCGAAGTACTGGAAGTTTGTGGCGGCCGCCGAGGACTTCCCGATGACCGTGACGGGGAAGATTCAGAAGTTCAAGATGCGCGAGACCGCCATCGAGGAACTGGGCCTCCAGGAGGCCGCCAAAGTCAAAACCGCCTAGAAGACAGCTGTCATTCCTTCTATAGAAGGAATGACGGAAAGGTGGAGATGCTCCGTTTATCGACCCCCTCCAGAGGGGAGACGGAATCCCGCGCTAAGGGTGCGCGCAGAAATAACTTCACAGGGGAAGGGCCAATCATCTCATCCTGGGGATGCGAAAATGTGAAGTTATTTCTGCGCGAACCCTTAGCTGGAATACAATTAGGGGACGTCCCCCTTTTTGCCACGGGCGCTGACGCGCCCTCGCAATGTCCGAGAATTGTGGATATTGCGAGCGATGCGAAGCAATCACGCTGCGTTCGATGGGAGCGGTTATTCGTGGCTCGGTGTTACCGATGTTCGGAAGAAGCGGATGATGATGAGGAGCAGGCTGAGCAGGATCACGTATTTTGAAACCCTGAAGGTCGTTCGCCAGAAGGAATTGCCCACTTTGAGGATCTCATAGTCCTCTACATAGATGGTCTCGCAGGCGCCGTTTCCCGTATCCGTTCGATTCGTGCTAGTCCCGCGATGAAAATCTCCGCCGGTGTGGGAGTATTCCGCCAGATAGCCCCTCAAGTAGATCTGATCTCCACGGGATGTCTTCAGAAGCGACCGGGTCACGGATTCGTCGTGGCTCAGAAGATGGTTGTTCGACAGGCAGGTGTGGTTGAATCTGGCTCCGACCTCGTGATTGGGCCAGTAATACGTGCAGGTCCACGAATCACTCGTGAATCGCATTTCCTTGTAGACTTCCGTCAGTACGTTGTTCCCCCAGATCACGCATAGATCCTTGACGTTGATGAAGTCCTTCCACTGGCCGTGATGATAGATGTCCCACCATGTGCCGCAGTTGTGATAGGAGACGACCAGTCCATAGAGTTCGTAGGTATGGAGTGGGGTTATGGTGTAGACCATTTCGCCTGCCTCGATCTGGAAGGGGGCCATGTCCACTGCCGTCTGAACGGGGGGTTGGAGGATCTCTTCCAGGACGTCGTCACCGTCGGGCAGGCTGTCCTTGAGCAGATAGGAAATCGATAAAAGGCCGATGCCGACGAGCAGGGTCAGCCTGAGAAGGGGGTTCCAGGGAAGGGAAGCACGGGATTTCCGGGGACCGCTTTCCGTCATTCCGGCCGGAGGGCGAGCGGCGTACGCAGGATGTCGGTATTTTTCGATGACAATGCCGCACTGGATGCAATCGATGGCATCCTGCTGTTCGAATCCGCATTTCGGGCAGATCATCATGCGACCACTCCTTACTTATGTATATCGTTCCGGATTGTGAAAATCCTTACTTGTAGGGCGCCTGGTCGGTTTGCTATTCTGCTGAGCAATCGAGGGACTGAAAGGGGGATAACAGACATGAGGTTACGCCAAGTTTGCCTGGTGGCCGAGAAGTTGGAGCCGGTCGTGGCCGATCTTACGGCGGTGCTGGGTTTGGATGTCGCCTACCGGGACCCGCTGGTGGTCTATTTCGGGCTCGAGAACGCGGTCATACCGATCAACGGGGATTTCCTGGAGGTGGTTGCTCCGGTGCAGGAAAATACCACCGCCGGACGATATCTCGAACGGCGTGGCGGCAACGGGGGGTACATGGTGTTGCTGCAGTGTGCGGATGCGCAGGCCGAGCGGGAGCGAATAACGGGCCTCGGCGTCCGTTCGGTCTTTACGTTGGACAACCCGGAGTATCGCTGCACCCACTTCCATCCCCGCGACACGGGCGGTGTGCTCCTTTCCGTGGATTCGGTGGATCCCGGAGTGGATTTTACGGAGAGGATGTGCATGTGGGAACCGGGCGGTCCGGACTGGGAGAAGGCCGTTCGAGCCGATGTGGTGAGGGGTCTCGTGGGAGCGGAAATACAGAGCGAGGACCCGGCCGGTCTGGCCGATCTGTGGGCACGGATCCTGGGACTTCCCCTGACGGAATGCGGTCCCGGGGAACCGCACATACAGCTCCAGAACGGGTCGATCCGATTTGTGCCTGCCGCCGACGGCCGCGGACCGGGCGTCGGGGCCTTTGACCTGGAAGTGGCAGACCAGGCCCGGCTGCTGGCCGCGGCCAAAGCGCGGGGATGCGAGTACACGGAAGACCATGTGGTGCTGTGCGGCATCCGGATTAATTTGGTTGTGCGGCATCCGGATTAATTTGGTGTAGAGGACTGCAAAGGAAGGGAGGATCTCTACCCAGCCGTCATTCCTGCGTAGGCAGGAATCCCTTGGCATCAGGTGCGGAGGGGCAATAAAAAGGTGTCAGGAATCTTTTTCTGATTGGCGTGGTTTTTCTTGACTGAGGCTGAAAAAGGTTCCTGACACCTTTTTATTGACGCGATAAGGGCTGAAGAACCGATATTCCCTCTCCCTTGAGGGAGAGGGTTAGGGTGAGGGTGGCACAAAAGCTCCCCCTCATCCTGACCTTCTCCCCCAAGGGGGAGAAGGAATGCCACAAGGCTGGGGGATTCCCGCCGGAGCCTGCCCCCGCAATCTCTAGGCGGGGGCGGGAATGACGGATGGTGAGAGGTATTCGATTAATCGAAACCCTGCGCCAATGGATCGCCTCCGCGGGCATGACAGCATCCTCACTGCGGAGGCGCCCATCCACCGGTCTTCACGCTCACCCCGGCCTCTTCCAGCGCCAGTTTGCCGGCCTTCATCTGCAGAGCGGTCTGGGCAACCTGGGTGGCCGCCATGTTCATCAGGGTCATTCCGACCGGATCCTCCTTGACCGCGAACCGGGTCTCGCGGATCGGGATGCCCATCCCTTCCTTCGTGGAGACCGCGGAAGCGCCGAAGGAGACCTGGGTCAGCCCAAGGGCCAGCAGCGAGAGGGCCATCATCTGAAGAGCCGTATCCTCCCCGGCATTCCTGTAGAAGGCTACGGTCAGCGGTGCGGCCACCTTGCTGCGGAGCCGGAAGTCGTGCACGAAGGTCCGGCATCGGTCGATGAAGGTCTTTACCTGACCCGGGATCGTAGCGATGTACACGGGTGCGGCGAGCAGGATGCCGTCCGCTTCGAGCATCTTCTTGTGGATGATCTCCATATCGTCCTTGATGCTGCAGTTATAATCCTTTACAGGAACCGGGATGACATCGAAGCCGACCTCCTTTTGCACCTTGTGTACCCGACGAAGGCAGGCTTCACAGCCGATGCAGTACTCGATCCGGTAGTCCTGGAGATGAATCATCTCGGTCGTTGCCTGCCCTCCGGACTCGACCACTTGCAGCGCCTGTTCGAGGTAATACTGGCAGTTGCCGTCCTTGATCGGCGTGCCCACGATGCCCAGGATTTTTACCTTCAGATCGTCAGGGGTCATGATCTTTCCTTTTCAGAAAAACGGATTTGAAGTAGAATACAACATCCGGATTAGGAGCATCCTGGCGTTTCCGCAAGAGATATGGATAGATTCTCTCATGGAGGAAGAATGCTTTCAATCCTCTTCGAGCCATCCAGTATCAAGGGCGTGCAGGTAAAGAACAGGTTTGTCCGGTCAGCCACGCTCGAGGGCATGGCGACGGCCGACGGCCGTCCGACCCAGAGTTTGAAGGAACTGTACTTCAGGCTGGCCGAGGCAGAGGTCGGGCTGATCGTCACGTCCGCCGCCCTCGTCGATGGGGATGCCTATAAGAAACGTCGCTATGTGGAGGGTCGAGCCTATGACCTCGCCATGGACGAGGACCGGTACGTGGAGGACTGGAAAGAACTGATCGACGGCGTGCACGCACGAGGCGCGAAAATAGCCATGCAGATCGTGCATACGGGCCGTCAGGAGAACCCGAAGATACGAGGATCGAGTCCCATTGCCCCTTCTGCCGTTCCGGTGACGAACAAGGAGGTCGTCCCTCGTGCAATGACGGTCCCGGAGATTGAAGAGATGGTCGAGCGGTTTGCCCAGTCTTGTCGTCGTGTGATGGAGGCGGGCTTCGACGCTGTACAGCTCCACGGGGGGCACGGGTATCTGATCAGCAACTTCATTTCCCCCTACACGAATGTCCGAACCGACAAATACGGGGGCAGTACCGAAAACAGAGCGCGTTTCATTACCGAAATCGCCACAAGAGGCAGGGATCTGGTGGGGGAGGACTACCCGTTGATGATCAAGATGAACTGCGATGACTTCATCGAGGGGGGGCTCGTGAAGGAGGAAGCGGTGGGCGTTGCGGAGATCATCACGGATGCCGGCATCGACTGTATCGAGGTGACAGGAGGAACGGTTTCGGACAGCCAGCTCCGCATCGCGGTCCCGGGAATCAACAAGGAGGAAAAAGAAGCCTACTTTCAACCCTATGCACAAGCATTGAAGCGCCAAGGCTCGGTGCCGGTCATTCTGGTGGGTGGACTCCGTACCCCGAGTGTGATCGAGAAGATGCTGGAGGATGGCGTCTGTGACTTCGTTTCCCTGTCGAGGCCTCTGATCCGGGAACCGGAACTGGTCAGACGATGGAAACAAGGAAGCCTGGAAAAGGCCGAATGCATATCTTGCAACAAGTGCGGCCTGTACATGTTCGACCGGCCCCTCAGGTGTTACGCAGAAGAGCCACTGGAGGATGCCTGACCCGACGCTGTTCCTATTTTATATGGCTTCCCATGCGTTCCTTGACACCCCGTCCCCTCTTTCATACACTGCCTTCCCGTAAACAAACCACATATTGTAAGGGTGTTTCTTCGAAATTTGACAAGATTCTAGAGTTCCTGAGAGGAGGATAAGATGGCGAAAGTAACCGTTCTCGGTGGCTGTGGTGCGGTCGGAAGTGTGGCCGTCAAGAGTCTGGCTGCACAGGATGTGTTTTCCGGGATTCGTATCGCCGACGTGAACATGCCCAGGGCCAGGGAAATCATTCAGGAGATCGGCTCCAGGAAGGTCTCGGCGGTGAAGGTGAATGCAGAGAACCCTGTGAGCATCAAGAAGGCGATCAAGGGCAGTGACATCGTGCTCAACTGCGTCGGGCCCTTTTACAAGAGCGTGAAGACCATCCTGGGGGCGGTCATCGAAGAGCGAATCAACTACGTGGACATCTGCGATGACGTGGATGTGACCATGGACATCCTGAAGATGCACAGGGCCGCCAAGAAGGCCGGGATTACAGCCCTCATCGGCATGGGTGCCTCCCCGGGCGTCACGAACCTGTTCGCAAAGCTGGTGGCCGACACGCTCCTGGACGAGACCGAGTCGGTGGACATCTTCCACACACACGGCGGCGAACCCACAGAAGGGGAGGGCGTCATCGGCCATCGTTTCCACTGCATGACGATCGACATCCCCATGTTCCTGGACGGGAAGCTGAAGTATGTGAAGTATTTCCGGGAGGACGGGATCGCCCTCAGGCAGACCTTCGACTTCCCGATCGTGGGGAAGAAGATCCCGCTCTACCCGTATCCGCATCCGGAGCAGGTAACTCTGCCGAAGTACATCAAGGTCAAGCAAGTAACGAACAAGGGGTCGGTCCTTCCGATCGAGTACTATGAACTGACCGGGAACGTCTGCAAACTGGGTCTGGCGAGCAAAGAACCCCTCGACGTGCGCGGAAAGCAAGTCGTGCCTTATGATTTCGCGGTCGCGTACATCATCCGGGAGCGGGACAGGATCCTCAAGCGAACAAAATTCGGCACCCAGCGGGGGGCCATGGCGGTCGTCGTAAAGGGCAAGAAAGACGGAAAACGCGAGGAGTACAGGGTCCACATGGCCTCCGAAGGGGGTGGGTTGGGCGAGGGCACCGGGATTCCTGCGGCCATGGGCGTGATCCTGATGGATCAGGGCAAGGTCACGGCCAAGGGCGTGCTGCCCCCGGAGGGATGCGTGGACCCGAATGATTTCATCAGCCTGCGAAAAACGATGAAGCCCATTAAGCAGAAGGGAAAGAAGAAGGCGGTCGAGGTGCTGTATGCAGAACGGATCGATGCACGGGGAAGAGTGACAAAGATTGATATCTAGAGACGCCGCATGAAGCAGGACAAGTACATCTTAGCCATCGACCACGGCACATCCGGCGTGAAGGTCTCCATCATCTCGGTACACGGACAAGTGGTGGTCTCTGACTTTGAGAAGACCCCTATCCACTTCCTGCCCGGCGGCGGAGCCGAACAGGACCCCGAGGACTGGTGGAACGCCTTGCTGGCAACATCCAAGAGGCTCGTGGGCAAGGGCGCAGTGCCTGCCGATGCGATCGAGGCGGTCTGCGTGTCGAGCACGTTTTCCAGCACGGTGGCGGTGGATGCGCAAGGCAACCACCTGATGAACTCGCTCACCTGGATGGACTCCCGCGGAGCCCCGTACGTTGCGGAAGCCATGAAGGGCTTCCCGAGCGTGATGGGCTACGGGCTGCTCAAGATCGTGGAATGGGTGACCAAGACCGCAGGTGCGCCGTCCCTCTCCGGCAAGGATGACGTTGCCCATGTACTGCTCTGGAAGAACGAGTTCCCGCAGGTGTACGAAAAGACGCACATGTTCCTCCCGAGCAAGGATTACCTGAACCTCAGGTTGACGGGCGAGTTTGCCGCCTCTTTCGACTCGATGCACCTCTTCTGGACAACCGACACGAGAGACATCAACCGTGTGCACTACGACGACAGGCTGATCCGAATCCTGGGGCTCGACAGGGAGAAGTTGCCTCCCCTCAAGGGGTCTACCGAAATCCTCGGGCCGGTGTTGCCGGCCGTGGCCGACGAAATCGGCCTGCCCAGAGACGTGAAGGTCGTGATGGGTTCGCCGGACCACCAGTGCGCGCTCATCGGGTCGGGAGCGGTGAGAGAATACGAGGGGCACGTCTACATCGGGACGTCATCCTGGGTGCAGTGCATTGTTCCCTTCAAGAAATCGGATATCTTTCACGCGATCGCGTCGTTCCCGACCGCGATCCCCGGGAAGTACCAGAGCGTGAACGAACAGGACCTCGCAGGTGGATGCCTTGGCTTTCTTGCGGACAACATCCTTTTCCACAAGAACGACCTCGTTACGGGCGAGCCCCCTGAGAACCCCTACGAGATCATGGACGAGGTGGCGAGACGCGTCGAACCGGGCAGTCACAAGCTCATCTTCACGCCCTGGCTCAACGGGGAGAGGACCCCGGTGGACAGCACCACCCTCCGGGGTGGGCTGTACAACATCTCGAAGACCACCAACCTCGATCACATCGTGAGGGCCTTTTTGGAGGGAGTGGCGTACAATACAAGGTGGAGTCTCGGGTACGTGGAGAAATTCGTGAAGCGCCCGTTGAATCCCCTGAACATCGTAGGAGGGGGTGCCAGGTCGGATGTGTGGTGCCAAATCTTTGCCGATGTGCTCGACCGGGAAATCAGGCAGGTGAAGGACCCGCTCCAGGCGAATGCCCGGGGGGCGGCCTTCATCGCTTCGGTCGGCCTGGGGTGCATCGGATTTGACGATATTCCCGATTTGATCTCCTACGAGGCAAGCTTTGCCCCGAGGCCGGAGAACCGCCGGATCTATGACGAGCTGTTCGGGTGCTTCCTCGAGATATACAAGAAGAACAGGGGGATGTTCGGAAGGTTGAACCAGGAGTCATCGGCGTGAAGAATCCTGCCGGAAGAGAGAGGGAGACGTGTTGATCGGAAAGAAGCGAACGAGAAAGTGGCGGGTAGCCGCTGTTGGCGCCTTGCTCGCGTTCACCTTGGTTTGTGTCGGCTCGTGCCGTAAGGCTCCGTCCACGCAACTGGATCTGTCTGTCTTCCAGAAGGAAGGCGCGGGGAAAGAACAGGAGAGCAAAGACCGATTCGAATGTCACACGCGTGCAGTGCAGCGAACAGGGTTTGACCCTGCCATTCGTCCTCCGGAGGATCCCTCCCCGATGCGTGCCGAGGAAAAAAAAGAACTCGAAGCGCAGCAGTTCGTGGAACGGAGGAAGCAGCAGCTACTGTACAACGATGCCCTTAAAAGGTGCATGGCGGAGCGTGGCTACACGATCATAGACCACTGATGGGAATGGTCACAGAGCAACCTCAGTCGAGCATGCGCTCCAGTTCGGTCTTCTGCACCTTGCCGGTGGCCGTGAGGGGCAATTGGTCGACGATCCGGACCTCGGGCACCTTGAAATTGGCCATGTTCTTCCGGCACCAGGCCGTGATTTCCTCTGCACTAACGCGGCCGACGAAGTCAGGTTTCAACATGACAAAGGCCACAGGGATTTCGCTCTTCTCCTGATCCTGCTTTCCGACAACGCCGCTGCCGCTGATCGCCGGGTGGCGGCCGAGGAGGGCTTCGATCTCAGAAGGGAACACGCTCATTCCCTTGACCTTGAGCATCTCCTTGGTCCTGCCCAGGAAGTACAGATACCCCTCCTGGTCCAGCATGCCGATATCACCGGTATGCAGCCAGCCGTCCACGAGTTGCCTGCGCGTCTCTTCCGGCTTGTTCCAATAGGCCCGCATCATGGACGGTGACTCGATCACGATCTCGCCCTCCTCGCCAAGGGGGAGGAGTTTCCCCGTGTCGAAATCCACGATCTTCACCCGGGTTCCGGGCATGGGGAGTCCCACGAAGACCGGTCGGCCCTGGATGTCGAAATCATCCTTCTGCATGCCCGTGGTGAATGTGTCAAGGGTGTGTGTTTCGGTCATGCCGTACCCGCCCTCACGCATCACGCTGCCGGACACCTCTTCCCATCGGCGGCGGTAGTCTGCCGTCATCTTCTTTACAAAGGACGAAACGCCGGTCATTCGGAGGGAGGTCAGATCGAAGCGGTCCCGTTCGGGATGCTCGATCAACTCCACGAAACTGTCCACCAGGCCGTGCATCAGGGTCACTCTGTACTTATCCAGGGCCGTCATCACCGCCAGCGGGTCCCAACGTACGAGCAGAATCTCCGTCATCCCGGAAAAGACAGGAAGAATAACCCCGCCGTCTTCACCGGCGATCCAGAAGATGGGCAGGTAGATAAGGATCAGGTCGTCCGGGCGCAGGTCGTCGATAGAGTAGGTCGCGAATGTGGCGCCCACATAAATCATGTCCCTCTGTGTGTGTTCGCAGCCTTTGGGCATCCCCGTGGTACCGCCCGTGTAGTTGAGGGCGGCCAGGTCGTCCAGGTCGATCTCCACCGCCGGGTACTCCGGGCTCTGGCCCGCGAGGACGGCCATGAAATCGAGCGCACCGGGGCAGTCCTGGGCGGGCAGCTTTGCAAGGTCGGGCAAAGGGAGAGTCGGCTCTTCCGGGAGGAAATCCGCCAGACGCGTCACCAGGATTTCACGGAGGCGGGTCTCGTCCCGGTTGGACTGCACCAGGGGATAGAGCAGATCCAGCACCACGATGACCTCCGCGCCGGTGTCTTGCATCTCGTAGATGAACTCCTGATCCTTGAACATCGGATTGACCGGAACGTGGACGCAGCCCAACTTCAGGATGCCGAAGAAAGCGATCAGGAACTGGGGACAGTTCGGCAGCAGAACCGCCACGCGATCTCCCCTGGACAGCCCCTTCTCCGCCAGGAAAGAGGCAAAACGATCACTCAAATCGTCGAGCTGCCCAAAGGTCAGTTCCGCCCCGTAGAAGATCACGCAGGGTCGGTCCGGTGTCTCCCTTGCCCAGTGCCGCAGATAATCGGTCAGGGGAACTTCACCGAGGGGGTAATGGGGTTCAGGGGGCAGCTCCGAAGGCCGTTTCTTCTTCCACAACGCTTCCAGCTTTGACAGATGGTCCTGCTCATTCATCCCATGCCCTTTCCTCATCCGTTCCGGTCCGAATACGGGCCCCATCATATGCCATTTCAGCCCTCATTATCAAAGACAATTGAAACACGAGCGGAATGTCTGCTAACCTGCTTCGGCCACCCGGAAAGACGGCATCCTGCCCAAACAATATGTCGACAGAGGAGTGAACAATGTCCCGGCCCCTGTGGCAAGTGGATCTCTTCAGAAGATCCCATCCGACACCCTTTACGGCCAGATTAACTCGAATTCCCTTTCTCGGTAAGCTGGCAAAGCGCTTGCTGTTCGAAGACGATGACATTGTCTTTGTCCCCATGAATGAATCGATTGATCCGGAGGAAAACATCGCACTTCCGTCCGATATTGTCAGGCACTTTGTGAAGGTCGCCGGACATAGATGGATCATGAACGAATGCATCTGCAGGGCAGCGAAGAAATGTAAAGACCATCCGATCGAACTGGGGTGCATATTCCTGGGGGAAGCGGTACTGGGGATCAATCCGGCACTCGGGAGGCTCGCCTCGGTGGAAGAGACGTTGGAGCACGTGGACAAGTGCGAGGAAGCCGGCCTGGTTCACCTCATCGGTCGAAACAAACTCGATTCGGTCTGGTTGAACGTCAAGCCGGCCGACAAACTGCTTACCATCTGCAACTGCTGCAATTGTTGCTGCCTATGGAAGATCTTGTTGCCCAATGCCTATCCATCAATCGCAGAAAGTGTGCGCAGGCCCGAGGGCCTCGAAGTGGTCGTTTCAGATGCGTGTGTCGGTTGCGGAATGTGCAGCGAAACCTGCTTCAGCCAGTCGATCACCATACAAAACGAAAAGGCCGTCATCTCGGATACGTGTATCGGCTGCGGCCGGTGCATACCTCTCTGTCCGCAAAAGGCCATCCGTGTGAGTATCGCATCTCCTGAATCGTTTCACGACGACCTCATCTGCAAGATTTCATCCCTGGTGCAGGTGTAGATCCAAGTCAGGGGGCTTTCGACAGGGGCCGAAATATTGAACGCCGGGCATGACATCCCATCTGTTGGTAATAGCAGGTAGTGAGTGCAAACACACTCTCTGGCGAAGTCCAGCGATGACTCTTTTGTGTCCGGGTGCCACTTGCCAGAAGCCCCGCCAGCCGTCTCTCCCACCGCCTCCTCCATTTCAACCACCACTTCCACGATCACCATGCCCTCTGCCGCCACCATAACTTCCACCACCGCCTCCACGACCCCCGCCCCCTCCACCGCCACCATACCCTCCACCGCGACCGCCTCGCCCCTGGCCGCCGTAACCACCCCCGTCTCTTCCTCCTCCGCTGCGATCTTCCCGCGGCTTGGCTTCGTTCACTTTAAGGGCCCGGCCGCCATGCTCCTTACCGTCGAGCGCCGCAACCGCCGCCTTGGCTTCCTCATTGCTGCTCATCTCGACGAAACCGAACCCCTTGCTCTGGCCAGTGGATCGATCGTTGATTACGTCCGCGGTTTCCACTGTACCATACGCGGCGAACAACTGCTCCAGGGTTTTGTTGTCAACGTCGAAACTCAAATTTCCTACATACAATTTCTTACCCATAATGATCTCCTATGTGGGTGTCTGACCTGCATTTTACTTTGCAGGTCGTCTTAAAAAAGAGGCCTGTGTTTCGGCCTAAGAATCAACTAAGTCGATTGAAGAAATCCTATCAAACTGGGCCAGTTCTTGGACTTTAGGGCATTGCAATGCGATCTTGCTCTTCAGTCTAGTTGTTGAAATTATTGAGTAATTGGCTCTTCGCTAACAGGTGTGACTTTACAGGTGCTACGCTTGAAACCTGGCAAGAGAAATTGTTGGATTGCAGCCAGGTCATCTGCTTCTACGATGTAGTAGATCACATGCTCAGAGAATGCGCCACAAATCGCTCGTAGCTTAAGCTTTTGACCCTCCCTCGTCCTTGGGACAAGCCCCCGGGTGGGATGCCACTTCTGACATCGCCTTTGAGATTTTGGTCTAACCGTTCACTCCTCATTGTCCTTGTTCTTCGGGATGTCCGCAAGTTAGACAAAGTCCTTGAATTGTTTGCCTCGGCTGGGATGCCGCAGTCTTCGGAGTGCCACTGCCTCAATCTGCCGAATTCTTTCCCGTGTAACGTCGAAAATTTGACCCACCTCTTCCAGGGTATGATTGCTCTTCTCGCCGATACCGAAACGCATCCTTAAGACCTTGTCTTCCCGGGGGGTCAGAGATGCGAGGATTTTGCGG
>JAQYVQ010000653.1 GCA_030145435.1 Syntrophobacteria bacterium
AACAAGACCTCCGGGTTGGAAAGGCGTTCCACGATTTGGTTCCAGATCTGTTCCATCCCTTCCCTTTCTCTATCGAGCGACACCCGATTCGATGGGGACCCTCCCCGTCAAGGGCGTCGGCCATCCTTCCTTGCCTATCTGAACATGGCGATCATGAGTCCCGCAGCGGCTGCGGTGCCGATGACACCGGCGACGTTCGGGCCCATGGCATGCATAAGGAGGAAGTTTCTCGGATTCTCCTTCTTGCCCATGTCCTGGCAGACCCTGGAAGCCATGGGTACCGCGGACAGGCCCGCGGCTCCGATGATCGGGTTCATCTTCTCCTCGATGAACAGGTTCATGAACTTGACCATCAGGACGCCCCCTGCCGTGCAGAGGATGAAGTCGAACATGCCGAAGCCGAAGATGAGCAGGGACTTGGGGTTCAGGAAGTTCTCCGCATCCATCGTGGCGCCCACGGCGATCCCGAGGAAGATGGTCACGATGTTCATCAACTCTCCCTGCGCCGTCTGGGAGAGCCTCCGCACCACGCCGGCCTCCCGCATGAAGTTCCCGAACATGAGCATGCCAAGGAGCGGGAGAATGTCCGGGATCATCAGGCCGATCGCAATCGTCCCGATGATCGGGAAGAAGAGTTTTTCCCTGTGTGACACGTTGCGGAGTTGTTTCATCTCGATGACGCGTTCTTCTTTGGTGGTAAGGGCTCGGACGATGGGGGGCAGGATCAGGGGGACCATGGCCATGTAGGAATAGGCCGCCAGTGCATTCGGGCCGATCAGCTGAGGGGCCAGTGCGTTTGTCAGGTAGATCGTGGTCGGGCCATCGGCTCCGCCGATGATCGCCACGGAAGCGGCCTCCGGAAGGGTGAACCCGCACAGGTAGGTTCCCAGAAAAGTAACGAAGACCCCGAGTTGTGCTCCTGCGCCGATGATCAAAGATTTCGGGTTCGCGAGCATGGGCCCGAAATCGGTCATGACCCCCAGGCCGAGAAAGATCACGCAGGGGATGACCTCCCACTCGACCCCGTAGTGGTGGAAGATCCAGAAGAGCTCGTGGTCGCCCATCAGCGGGGCGAGCGGCAGGTTTACCAGGAAGATCCCGAAGCCGATCGGAAGCAGGAGGAGGGGTTCGTACTTCTTCTTCACGGCAAGATACAGGAAGAAGAAGGCGACCGTCCACATCACTAGGTATCGCCAATCCAGGTGGATGATTCCCATCCGGTCAACAACGCTCGCCAACAGCTTCTCGAGTGCCTCCATCGACCCCCTACCTTTCAGTTCCTTGAATCTTTACGGAACTAAGCCATGTATCATATATTCATGAAGAATTCAAGAAAAGGGCCGGGCGACCTGCCGGGCGTTCCGAACGCTTTCAGGGCTTGTGTCCCCGGCCGGATGACGAAAACGATTGCTTTGCGTAGAATACCCTGTGGAACTTTTTCAGGGTCTCATTCATTGGAACAGATGAGGGAGAAGAGATGTTCGACGACGAGAAAGAAGAGCAGGAGGCTACCTTCGCCGAGCTATTCGAGGCTGATCCGACCACGCCGGAAAAGGACTTTCGGCTCGGAGATACGGTTTCGGGCAGTGTCGTCAAGATCAGCGGAGAAAGCATCTTCATCGAACTGGGCGGCAAGAGTGAAGGGGTGGCCGAGGCGGCGGAATTCCTCGATAAGGAAGGGAACCTGACGGTGAGTATCGGCGACCAGCTGGAGTTGAAGGTCGCCTCGATCGCGGACGTGATTACGCTGAGCAAAGCGCTCAAGGTGAGAGGCCCTGATGCCCTGGAAGTGCTCCGGGACGCGCGGTCAAGCATGCTGCCCGTGGAGGGCCGTGTGTCGGCGGTGACGAAGGGCGGGCTGGAGGTGACCATCTCGGGCGTGCGGGCTTTCTGTCCGATCAGCCAGGTCGATCTGGGGTACTGCGAGAATCCGGAAGAACACGTCGGTGCCAAGTACAATTTCAGGATCATAGAGTTCAAGGAGGGGGGCAAGAACATCGTGGTCTCCCGGAGGGCCGTTCTCGAGGAGGAGAGGGAGCAAATCGCGAGGGAGACCCTGGCGAATGTCAGGCCGGGCGTCGAACTGGAGGGCGAAATCACTCGTATCGCCGACTTCGGGGCCTTCGTCGACATCGGTGGGGTGGACGGGATGGTGCACATCTCGGAGATGGCCCATCACCGACTTCGTCACCCTTCGGAGCTCGTAGAGGTGGGGCAGAGGGTAAAGGTCGTTGTCACCGAGTTCGAGCCCCGGACCGACGGCCGCCAACGGATTGCGCTTTCCATGAAGGCTCTCGAGCCGACGCCCTGGGAGAAGGGGTTGGGGATCATGGAGGGACAGGTAGTGAGCGGTAAGGTGACGCGTCTGATGGACTTCGGGGCCTTTGTGGAGGTTATGCCCGGGGTGGAAGGCCTGGTGCACGTGTCGGAGATATCCTATGAGAGGATTGCCCATCCGCGCCGTGCATTGCAGGAGGGGCAGGATGTCGAGGTGATGATCCTGGGGATCGACCATCAACGGAAACGCATTTCCCTTTCCATCAAGGAAGCGAAGGGAGCCCAGACGGGTGATGCCGCGGGGCTCCGGGAGGAGGGGGAATCCCCGGGTCTAGAAGTGGGTGCACAGTTCGACGGAGTCGTGGAGAAGGTCATGTCCGGCGGACTCCTGGTCCGCTTGCCGGCCGCAGGTCTCGGCATACGGGGCTTTCTCCCGCAGGAAGAGCTTGTCCAGGCAGGGAAGGCGGATCTCAAGAAGAGATTCCGTTTGGGCAAGGAGCTGTCGGTGGAGGTCGTTTCGATCGCAGAGGACGGGAAGATTCGTTTGTCCCAGAAGGCGGCAACCGAGCGGGAGGAACGGAAGGACTATCGCAAGTTCGTGGATCAGGGCGACAAGAAGTCCTCCAAACTGGCCACCTTCGGCGACCTGTTCAAAGACCTCAAACTCCCCACGAAGAAGGAGTAAGGGGCGGGGATGAGCGGTGGGGCTCCGTGCCCGATTTGTGGCTATTAGCTATTAGCCTTTAGCTATTAGCCCACCCCGCCCCTGTTTCCCGCGTGCATCCGGTTGGGGGCGGCTGGGAGCTAACGGCTAAGAGCTAACGGCTAACAGCCAAGATTAACAAGAACGACACGGACTCAAGCAGTACGAAACAGTCTCCCCGCTAGCTTCTTCCATTCCAGCAATACAAACAAAGCCTTTCCCGTGGCAGGCCGATGGCCTCGACCATGTCGTCCAGGCCCTGGTAACGGAGTGTTGTCACGTTGAGATCCCGCTGTATCCAGTCCACCATGGCCCGATACTGGGGGCTGGATTCATCGAGATAGGCCTGCACCTCTTCGATGTCCCGGCCCTCCAGGGCGGCAATCGCCTTTCGGGCGGCCAACTCGGCGATATGGCGGGTGGAAAGGAGGAACTTGCAGGGGAACATCAGAGGGGGGCAGGCGGGGCGTATGTGGATTTCCCTTGCGCCGTTTTCCCAGAGCTTCTGTACCGTGAGGTTCTTGAGTTGGGTGCCGCGCACGATGGAATCCTCACAGAGAACGATTCGCTTATCCTGGATGACTTCCCGTACCGGGATGAGCTTCATTTCCGCCACCAGATCCCGGATCTCCTGGGATGGGGGCGTGTAGCTCCGTCCGTAGCCCGGCGTATACTTCACGAGGGCCCTGCGGTATGGAATCCCGGCCTCCATGGCGTACCCGATCGCATGGCCCGTGCCCGAGTCGGGGACACCGGCGGCAAAGTCCGCCTCGACCGAATCGGACCGAGCAAGGGATCTCCCGCATCGCTCGCGCACAGCCTCTACCGAGATGTCGTTGTAACGGGAGGCGGGGTACCCGGTGTAGATCCAGAGAAAGGCGCAGATCTGCTCTCTCTCGAATCCGTTTCGCATCTTCTCTACGCTGTCCGGCTCGATGCGCAGGATCTCCCCGGGCGCAAGATCCCTTTCGATCCGGAAGCCCATGTTGCTGAAGGAGCAACTCTCACTCGCCACCCCCCAGTCTCCTCCTCGCTTGCCCAGTATGAGAGGAGAACGCCCCAGGTTGTCTCGTGCGGCGTAGAGGCTGTTTTGCGTCACGAGCAGGAGCGAACAGGAACCCTTGATCCGCTCCAAAGCCCGCTCGATTCCGTCTACGGGATCCTTTCCCCTGGCGATCAGACGAGCCACGATCTCGGTCCGATTGATCCCTGCCTCGGAGATCTCGGAAAAAGCGGTGCCCTGGCTGTGGAGTTCTCTAACGAGGTCCTCGGCGTTCAGTATCCGGCCCATCGTGGCTACGGCAAACTCCCCGAAATGGGTGGAAATCAGGATGGGCTGGGGATCGAAATCGCTGATGACGCCGATGCCGATCCTTCCGGTCATGGATTTGTATTCGTTGGCGAACTTGGACTTGAATTGCGCCAGGCGAATGTCCCGGATGCGGCGGTGGATCCGGTTGCCCACCACGACGAGGCCGGCCATTTCGGTTCCCATGTGCGAATGGTAGTCGGTTCCGTAGAACAATGTTTCGGAGCAATTGCCGGTGGAGACGATTCCAAAGAGGCCGCTCATCGGATTAGGATCCCTCTTGTACCTGTTTGAGATTTACGTTTCGTCTGGGAGCGCGACACGACCACAGACTCCTTCAAAATTCCCTGCTGTCTACCCGCCGAAGGTTTGGTAGAGATACTGCTTTATGTCTTCGGATTCGTGCATGGGCTCCCCGTCGATGACCAGGCAGGGGACCTGCGTCTTTCCGGTCAACCCGACAAGTGCCTCCTTCTCCTTCGGGTCGTTGCGAGCATCACGGAAGACCATCTTGTCCTTGAGGCTCAGGTCGTCGATGGCCCCGAGGACCTTACGGCAGTAAGGACAGTCAGGGAAGAAATACAACTCCAGGCGACCCGGCTTGGGGGGCGATCCGAGATCGGACCCGTTCCCGGAAGACCCCTGTTTTTGATTCATTTTTGGGCACATAGCTTCGATATCCTCCACCATCTGTTTCTAATGTTTCGATGCTTGAGACTTACCGTACGATCGAGCCTTTGTCAATGAAGTGCTTTGTTCTTAATGGCTGTTAGCAATTGGCTATTAGCTTTAGCTCCCAACCACTCCCCCCGGCGCGATGCACGCGAAAAGGGGGGTGGTGGGCTAATAGCGAATAGCCACAAATCGGGCACGGGCACGCACACGGGCACGAAACCAAAGGATATTGGAGACGGAAATCGTCGCCAACAGGGTGGTGAGGCGTGGGGCATCCGGTGCTATCTCCCTGTTCCGATTTGATTTGTGCAGGGTGACTGGTGGAGGCTTCCCGAGTCCCCTCGGACGGACCCAAGCGTACGCCTCCGGCGCTCCTCTGCGGGGGACGAGGGACTATGTTGCCGGAACATGGAAGCCAAGCAAATCAAATCGGAATAGGGGGATAGCACAGAAAAAACCCCGGCATCCGGGGGGATGGATACCAGGGTTTGTAGTAACGTAGAGGAGACACTTATCTTTCGACTGATCTCTCTCCGTTAATAGAGTAGACGCAAGAGCGGCCAAGAAAGTTTCAGTGCACTCATCTTTTTTTGGGGAGATCCTCCGAGTCTACGGACAGGGCGCGATAGAGTCTTTCGATCTTTCCCTCACGGATTGCCTCGGACAGGGTTGCGAGCCTCTGCCTGAACTCGGGTTCAGAGGCGGCCCGGATTTGAACCTTGATCTGCGTGGTCTCGAATGTCGGATCGTGGGACACCTGGATGTCTTCTTCCTGAGCGCTGAGCTGAGACCGGGCCGATGCAAACCGAGCCTTCCAGGACTCCAGAAGCGGGTGCCTCCGCTTGTTCAGCACCGATAAGAGCAGCTGGGCCTTCTGGCGAGGGTCTGTCGTCTCGTTCAGGACCTGCCGGATCGCCTCCTCGTCGATGAGTTCCGCCTCGTCTCTTCCCTCCCTCCCGGCTGCCTCCCTGATCCACTCGGCCGCCTTCCGGGCCTCCTGAGAGGTGAGCCTGCATTCGGTCACGATTCGAAAAAACCCCCTGTGTGCCCCCTCCGGGAGCCCTCTCAGAAGCAGGGCTTGCGCAAGAGTCAGCTCACCTCGGGCCACGCCCTCCAGGATCGGTCCGGGCAGGGAGAGGAGGAAACGATAGGGCTCGAGGGCCTTGGCCTCCCGGGGCACTCGGAGGTTCTTGCCGAGCGCGTCGGTCAACCCAGGAAGAAGATGATGAAAGCGGTCCTTCAATCGTGTGAAAAGAAGGGCCTTCTCCACCTCATTGAAGCCCCGATGCCACCGGTTCTCCAGGATGCTTCGTGAAAGACAGTCGGCATCTGTCATTTCCCTGTCTGAGGCGACAAAGGCATCGACGGATTCCCACCCGAGGCGCCGGAGAACCTGGATACGCGACCAGCCGCAGACGACTCGACAGACTCCCCTTTCGTTCTCCTGCAGGACAGGCGCCACGAGAAGGCCTGCCCTCTCGATCGAGGAGGCAAGCTCGGTCAGGTCGGGCCGGCAGGTGAAAACATACAGCTCTGCATCGGCGCCTTCTTGAAGGATCCTGTCCAGTTCAATCCGCTTGTACTCCATGGCCTACATCCTCGCTCGCAAGGCTTCCTGCAGTTGTTTCGCGGAACGTTCCCAGGTAAAGGATCGAATGTCACAGAGAGACCGTTTCGCCTTTTCCCGGGCCTCCTCCCCGTTGACCCGAGCCCAACTCATCGGGGACCCGAAGAGGACGCGGTAGTTGACCCAGAGCATCTCCTTGTCTTCCCCCATTTCTTCTCCCGGCAGCCTCCTATGCCTCGAATACATCTCTATGGACCTGGTCCGTTTCCATGCAAAGATGGATCAGGGCCTTCGGATCGTGTCCCCGGATCTGCGTCACGAGTTCCCGGTACAGAGAAACGCGAAGGGGCCTGAAGTATCTGTATTTCCCGTCCTTGCACCGGACGAATTCCGGCAGAAGCAACGAGTTCGAAGGAAACCGTTCCTTGATGCGGTTGCCAAGGATCGGGGAGTAGCGAAATCCACCGATCACGAAGGATTCAATCCCATCGGGCCGCAGATGCTCGTAGATCTGCTGAATGAGACTTGCATACCCGCTCTCCCATCCGGGATAGACCAGGGCCGGGTCCAGCCGAATTCCGACCCGGTAGCCCTTTTCCTGGCATGCCCGGGCAGACCGGATTCGTACCCGTGGGCTGGGAGTGCGGTGCTCGTTGCGCTCCCACGCCTCCCAGGGTGTCAGCGTCCAGGACACCGTGATGTTGGACGGGGGTCCCTCGGGCAGCAGGGCTTCTACGCCCGCGCATTTGGTCCTCAATTCGAGTCTGGCTGCAGGATAGCCCTGCATCAAGGGGATTGCGGCCGCAGCGAAGCCGCTCCAAAGCTCCAAGGCAAGCGCGTCGGAAAGCTCTCCCATGTGGTAGACGGTCGGCCCGTTTCGGGCGTTCTGCTCGAGATGGCCGGCAAGTTCCTCGAGAAGGTCTTCCTGATTGACGAACAGGACCGGGGCGCCATGGTCGAAGTACCCTTGCAGGAAGCAGTATTGGCAGTCAAAGGGACAGCCATTGGCGTGAGCCACATAGAACTCGGTCGGGGCCGGGTCTTCCCGGGCCCCGGGGAAGGGCCGGATGCAGGGCCCGGGGTGGTGGGCAAGGACGAGGACGTTGCCTTTGATGCCCGCGTTGTATCCCTTTAGGGGAACGGACTCGTCCTCGAGTCTTCGGTGATCCTGAATCTCGTGGACGGAGCAGCCGGACAGGGATCGGAGGATGTTCTCTGTCCGGGGGGCCTGCCGGATCCTGGTCTCGACGTAGATGTGTTTTGGCCGATAGGGTTCCATGCATCTGATCTTATCCAGACCCTCCCCTGGGGATCAAGTAACGCCCTCGGTTTGACCTGCTTTTGGGCCTCGCCTGCAACGCCCCCGCCCGCTCCCGCGCCCGGAACAAAGCCAGAGTGGCACATTGCCTCAGTGTCTCATGTCTCTATCCTTGTCTTGCCCTGGTGCACGAGAATCCATATAAAGGGTTCTAGAGCAAGTTAATCAGTCTACCGGAGGCCTCAGCCGAGATGAAGAAGTCGAAGCAGAAGAAGGTCAATAAGGGCACCCCGAGAACCGTTGACGTGAAGGAGTGGATCCGGAGGCTGGAAGCGACGCATGGTGACGCGAAACAGGCCCTCGAGTTCTCTTCGCCCCTTGAGCTTCTGGTCGCGTTGATCCTGGCCGCGCAGTGTACCGACGAAAGGGTGAATCAGGTGACCAAGCCCCTGTTCAAGAAGTACAGGGATGCGGAAGCCTACGCCAGGGCAGCCCAGGAGACGCTGGAGGAGGAAGTCCGGTCCACCGGCTTTTATCGCAACAAGGCGAAAGCGATCCGCACCGGCTGTCGTGAAATCGTGGACAGATTCGGGGGCAACGTGCCGGAAGGGGTGGAGGACCTGGTGAGCCTTCCCGGCGTGGGAAGAAAAACGGCCAACATCGTTATCGGCAATGCCTTCGGGAGGCCGGCCATCGGGGTGGACACGCACGTGAAGAGGCTGGCCCGGCGGCTGGGCTTTTCTGAACAGACCGACCCGGACCGAATCGAGAAGGATCTCTGCGAACTCGTGCCGAAGAAAAACTGGGTCCGGTTCTGCCATCTGCTCCAGTTCCACGGCAGGCGAATCTGTAAGGCCCGGAAGCCCCTGTGCGACTCCTGCCCCGGGGAAGATCTTTGTCCAAAGATCGGCGTGTAAAGTGCGGAGCGGGGCCTGACCCCTGATCCCTTGGGCTTTTCGCCTTTGACCTTTGACCTTTCACCTTGGGTCGGGGGCGGTGGGGATGGGCTAATAGACATTCTTCGAATCTGGGAACTCGAATACCTCCGGGCTGCAGGGGCCCCGGAGGCGGACCCGGCGGACACAGCGGGTTTCGCTTCCCACTTCGATCCGATTCTCCACCAGATATCTCTTGGTCGGGTCTTTCCCATCCCCGATGATTATCCTCACGCCCGTTTTCGAGGTCTCCTCGTCCGAATCGGGAAGGAACGAAAACAATGTCCGAAAGCCTTCGCCGTACGTGCTCGGGCCGGAGGGTGTGATCGATTCGAAACGACACGTCCCCGGGATGTCCCGGTACTGGCAGCCGCTGCCGACGGGTCTCGAAGGGGCTTGGGTCTCGCAGGCGGCGAGGAGGATGCCTGCGAAAAGGCATGCTCGGATGGGAAAGGGCATCATGATTCCTCCTCCTGTCACGGCTCGATTTCTTTGGGCTCCGTCTCCCGCTCCCCCTACAAAGTCGCGTCGCACAAATCGAGCCGTGACAGGGATTGCACAATTGAATGAATTTTTCTTTCAATTCCTCTAGAATACAGTAGACGATCGTTTCTAGACAGCCCCTTGTGGAGGGAAGGATGCCGACCACCAAGCAGCATGCGCCCTACGCGGAACAGATCCGGGCGCTTACCGAGATCAGCCGGGCGATCACATCGGATCTGTATCTGGACGACATTCTGACACTGGTCGTGAGTGTAACGGCGAAGGTCATGGACTCGAAGATCTGTTCGCTCTGGCTGGTCGACGAGAAGAAGGGGGAGCTCAAGCTCAGGGCCACCCAGACGATC
>JAQYVQ010000166.1 GCA_030145435.1 Syntrophobacteria bacterium
CAGCCTTTTCTCGCCTTCGGGTGCGCACCGCTCTGCCTCGAGACCTATCCCTTCTTCTTCACACGGACGAACATGGAGACCGTGTACGAGTTCATCGAGGCCGGCGAATCGGCAGGGGTCTCTTCCGAGACCTGCTCCACCGACCGGTTCATCATCGGTGCGGCCGTGAAAGGGGAACTTCCCGGCAACTCGTTCTTCGTCACCTCCTCTTCACCGTGTGACAGTACGCGGATCTCGTACCCTATCCTTCAGAAGATGTTCGAATGCCCGATGCTCTACCTCGACGCCCCCTTCAGGTACGACCGGGAGGCGGTGCGCTACTACGCAAGCCAGTTGAAGGAGCAACTCATCCCATTTCTCGAAACGGTCACGGGCAGGAAACTCAATATCGATCGGTTTCGAGAGGTGATCACAGAGTCGAACAAGGCTTACGAGCACCTGGTCGACGTGCACGACACGTACAAGGTTCTTCCTGCGCCGCACAACGGCTTCTTGAGGCTCGTCCCTTTCTTCATATACATCTCCGGCGCCGGAAATCCGGGGACCACACAGACCCTCAAGCTCTTGAGCGAAGATGCAGCAAGAAGGGTGAAAGAGGGCCGCACCCAGGGACCCTTCGAGGAACGGCACCGGGCGCTCTGGGTGCACGTGACACCGACCTTTGACATGGAACTCTATGACTGGATGGAGCAGGAGTGCGGCGCCATGGTCGTATCGAACTCGCTGTCCAGTTCCGCCATCCTCGAGCCGATCGACACGACCAGCCTGGACAGCATGCTCGAGGGGATCGCCTGGCAGGGCCTCGACATGACCATGTCCATCATGCGGTACGACACGGAGAAGCTCATCCAGTTTTCCCTGAACGCCTACGAGGACTACCGTTGCGACTGCATGATCGTCACACAGCACGTCGGGTGCAACAGCATCTGCGGAGCGCAAGGCATGATCCGCAAGGTGTGTCGCGACCGGGACATCCCGGTTTTGTTCATCGAGCTCGACTACAACGACGACCGGGTGCTTTCGAAAGAGCGCTTGCGCAGCCAAATCGAAGACTTCTTCACCACGGTCATGGACTAGTGAAGTGACTTGGAAACATAGCGATATTTCCAAGTCACTTCACTAGCAAGGGAGAGAGAAATGGAAGGGCTACGGTATTTCGAGGAGATCGCCTCCAGCCTTGACAACGAGGAGATCCAGGCCTGGAAACAATCGGGCAAACGGGTGGTGGGCACCGTCTGTGCGAACATACCCGAGGAGATCCTCCAGGCCGCCGGCTTGCTTGCCTTGCGGGTTCGCGCGCCGGGCATCGAGGACACCGCCAACGCGGATTCCCACATGCACCGAATCAACTGCTCCTATTCGAGGTCCGTGCTCGAACTCCTGCTCTCGGGGCAACTCGAGTTCCTCGACGGGCTGGTGACCACCAACACCTGCGACCACATGCTGCGCCTTGCCAGTGAGCTCGAGGCGAACGGGCGTTTTCCTTTTGTCCACCATTTCTCGATGCCCCATACGTTGGGCACGTCCTCCACGGAATGGTTCGTCATGGAGATGCAGAAGATGATCGAGCACGTGGAGGCTTCCTTTGGAACGAAGGTCTCCGACAGGGATCTCTGCGAGTCGATCAACGCCTCGGACCGCGCCCGAGGTCTGATGACGCGCCTGAACGAGTTGAGGAAGGAAGATCCACCCCGTCTCAGCGGTGCCGAGTACCTCAACGTCGCGCTCACCGGCATGTCCGTCCCGAAAGAGCGATTTTGCGAGAAACTGGAAGCCCTGATCCCCGAACTCGAGCGGAGGCAGCCCGAAGGAAAGGGCCGGCCCCGGTTGATGGTGATCGGGGGTGGCTGCGACTCCCCGGGATTCATCGACTTCATCGAGGCAGGGGGGGCATGGGTCGTGGCGGACGGCCTCTGTTTCGGGACACGCTACTATCAGGGGTACAGCGACGAAGAGGCCAAGGACCCCATTCTGGCCATCGCCAACCGCTACGCCGGCCGCCTGGCGTGCCCCTCGGTCATGAACGCCTTCGACCACAACCACATCATGCTCACACAGATGATCCGGGATTGGCGCGTCGACGGCGTCGTCTGTGCCCGCCTCAAGTTCTGCGACCACTGGGCCGGGTTCCGAAAGCTCGCCACCGAGGCCCTGCAGCAGGATGACATCCCCGTGCTCGACCTGGAACGGGAGTACCAGACGACCGGATCGGGTCAAATCCGCACGCGGGTGCAGGCCTTCCTGGAAATGATTTGCACATAAACATCCACCTATTCTACATTACATAAAACGCTATACTACTAAAAGAAATACGTTGACAAGGACTATATTCTTGCCTTATTATTAACTTGTTTCTTCGTTTATATAGACTTTACATGGGGAATGCCTGGCTTACAATCAACAACAATGGGGGGGGAACACACATGTTCAAGCGCAACACGTCTCTTATTTAGATCGGGATCCTGGTGCTGGCGGGCATGTTTTTGATGGGGCAGGAGACCTGGGCTCCCCCTCCCTGTACGGACATCGATGGGGACGGGTTCGGTGAAGTAGCAACTCCCTCCTGTACATATCCATGGTGGGATTGTGACGATGACGATGCAGATATCCATCCGGGTGCCGTTGAAATCGCTGGGAACGGTATTGACGAGAATTGTGACGGCAGCGATTCTGCGGGTCCAGATCGGGACTTACTGGTAGCCTTCTTGGCCGATGATAACGCCCTCATGCAAGCATTTCTGGAAGCGGTGGGTGATGATATTGGGCCCCACACGGATGTAACTATTGATGGCGCTATCGGTGGTTCTTGTCGTTGGTACATGGAAACCACAGAATTCTATAATCTCATAAATTACTATGTTTACGAAGACTATAATGAGTCTGGCCTGATTATTAACGGTGAAAGATCAGGCGAAGTGGCGCTATTAGGGCTGTGGATCCTTGATGGGACACTAGAGCTCTCTGGCAACTGGAACGGATGGGTCTATTACCAAATGCCTATGGACGGATTGTCCGGGCCGAATCTTGCGGCGAGGACCTGGAACGTCTGCAATTACGCTAATGGTTGCACCAATGACCCGGGAGATCGGAGTGGCACATCCTTATTTTACCCGCAGGATCTGCTATAGCCTGGATAATGTAGTGGGCAGTGGGATGTAGCAAAAGAAATTAGAGCCCTCTGGCAAAAACCAGGGGGCTTTCTTTTTCTCTTTTTTAGACAGGCGGCGATAGGCGTGGAGAGGCGCCGGATGCTGCCGTCTACAGCGCACCCTCCAGTGCGGGGCCGATCTCGGTGCGCAGCCTCTTGGCCAGGTTGCCCAGCGCCTTGCGGGCCGCCCGGTCATGGTCCAACCCGCCCCCTTTGGCCTCCAGATCCAGCGTAACAACCGTCCTGCCCGTTGCGGGAGCG